>JAGRJA010000499.1 GCA_020443005.1 Pseudomonadales bacterium | reverse complement strand
TTATTATCTATAAGCATGAGCTTACTTGAATAACAAGGCTGACTCAACTTGTCGACGGCAGCAGTATATCCCTTCATATCCCGCGTGTTTAATGGACTCAAGGCATAACATCCAGTGAACGGATGCCCACGGATTTTCGGAGCTCCTTCAGGAACGGCTGGCTAACAGCACGAGCCTTTTCAGCGCCCTCCGCAAGAATACATTCCATTTTCGCACCATCTTCCAGAAAACTTGTGTATCTCTCCCTGGCTTCTGACAATTCAGCATTCACCAGTTCAAAAAGCAGTTTTTTGGCTTCTCCCCAGGCTATACCTTCCTCAAACGCCTTCCTCATTTCGCTGGTCTGACTTTCAGTGGCAAAAGCCTGCCATATCTGAAAAACCGTTGATGTATCTGCATCTTTCGGCTCACCCGGCTCAAGAAGATTTGTCTTGATCTTGTTAATTGCTTTTCTGAGCTGTTTTTCGGGCAGGAATAACGGGATGGTATTGTTATAGCTCTTGCTCATTTTGCGACCATCCAGGCCTTGTAATACCGCAACATTGTCGTCAACAACAGCTTCGGGCAAGACAAAATGTTCGCCAAAATGATGATTGAAGCGCCCGGCAATATCCCTCGCCATTTCGACATGCTGAATCTGATCTCGCCCAACGGGTACTTTATTCGCCCTGAACATCAGGATGTCAGCCGCCATCAGCACCGGGTAGCCAAACAGCCCCATCGTAATCCCCTTGTCCGGATCATGTGAATTATCTTCTTCATTCGCCGCCACGGCCGCTTTGTAGGCATGAGCCCTGTTCATCAAACCTTTTGCTGTCATACAACTCAGGAGCCATGCCAGCTCCGGAATTTCTGGCACATCTGATTGCCGGTAAAAAACGGTATTGTCTGTGTCCAGCCCCAGAGCCAACCAGGTAGCAGCAATTTCACGCGTTGACTGATGCACCTGAACCGGGTCATGACACTTGATCAAGGCATGGTAATCCGCCAGAAAATAAAAGCATTGCGCCGCGCTGTTTTTACTGGATTCAATGGCAGGCCTTATTGCACCCACATAGTTACCCAGATGAGGGGTTCCTGTGGTTGTAATTCCTGTAAGAACAACATCATCTGACATGGCTAATTATCGTCTCGGCGGTAAAACAAGTGAGCTACTATAACGATATGCATAAAAATAATTAAGTCTAAATTAGCGATTCTGCGGATGAGCAGGTAAAATACCGCCTCTTTCTTCAAAGAAGCGCCCCGGTAGCTCAGCAGGATAGAGCAGCCGCCTCCTAAGCGGCAGGTCGGACGTTCAAATCGTCTCCGGGGCACCAAATAAAAAGACACTCAAAGGCTGGCTCCACCCCACTAGGCTCAACCCCATTAACGGCAGATGGCGTGCTCCATCGACAACGACTACTTTTTCATTTCAAGCATTGGCAATGTGCTTTCAGGCACCATGGTTGACGGCAAAACACCATTCCATTTTTCTGCCTGGACCAAGCCGACAAACTCGGGGTTGTTTTTAAGGGCCGCCGCTTTTGCTGCAATGGCTTCTGCTTCCGCCTGACCGGTAAGTGCGATGGATTTCGCATCAGCCTCAGCCCGGGCCAGTCGTGCATCAGCCTCGGCCTGCGCCTTGGTACGAACGATTTCCGCCTGAACTTTCTCCCTCTCAAGATTTTGCATTACCTTTTGTACTTCTACTTCTGCCAGCATTCTTTGTTCGATACTCTGTTCGTAGGAGTTTGAAAAATCAATATTCTCAATCTGTACGCTTTCTACTGTGACTGAACCCTGAACCGATTCTGCAATCGCTTCCTGAACGGTATGGTTCAGGCGCTCCCGTTCCTGAATGGCTGCCACAGCATTAAACTGCCCGAAAACCGTTTTCACTTCCTGATATACCTTGCGATCAATTAATCGTTCGGTCATACCCTTTTCCGAACCATAGTTTTCATAGATTTCAGCAACACTTCCTGCATTCATTCTATAGTTAACAGAAACCCGCATTTCCGCCGGTTGCTGATCCCGAGAGTACGCCTCCATTCTTTCATAGACCTGAACGCGACTTTGTACCGACATTTTGATTACCCGGTCGATGACGGGAAGTTTGAAATGCAAACCGGGGTCCGCCGTATCGAGTACCGCTCCGTTTCTCAGAATCACACCTCTTTCTCCCTGATCAATCGTGTACCAGGAAGAGAAAAGAGATATCACCAACAAGATAAAAAAGATTGAACTGGGTATGACTTTCGCCAAGGCGTTGCTTTTTTGCAGTGTTTCCATACTAAAACCCCTTTTTCAAGTTTCTGACAACATTTGTTAATTCTACAGTCTGCTTTCATTCCACAGGTAACATCAACCAATCCACCAATAATGCTTCCAGTAGTAATTGAAGATTGGGGTTGGCGGTACTGAGCGCCTGTTTTTTTGCATTGATCAGTTTTTTGAGAAAGACCTGAATGCTTTCTGCAGACAAGCCGGTTTGCTGTGTGCAGCCATTAAAAACCGCTTTCAAATCTTCAAGCAGCCAGTGAAACCAGAAATCATAAATTGCCAGATTCTTGTGCCATTTTCCAGCCAGTTCAACGATTAATAACTTCCTGCTTCTCAAGGAAATCAATCCCTCTACCATTTCTTCATACAGATTATCGCTTCCCTCTTCAAAATATTTTCTGGCCAGCAAGGGTCTGGACGCGCTCAGTCTCAAAAGGGAAGACGCCTTGTCTTTGTCATGCTCAAACTGCATCAGCCACGCCAGCCCCTGCTCGAAAGGTGGCTCGGGTATTGAAAACAACTGACAGCG
>JAGRJA010000498.1 GCA_020443005.1 Pseudomonadales bacterium | reverse complement strand
CTTCATCCGTGATGGCAAGCTATTGTTATGCGGCAACGGCGCGGGTGGTATCAATGCTCTGCACATGGCAACGCTGATGGTGAACCAGAATGAAAATGAGCGCCCGGGCCTTCCTGCACTCGCACTGGACAACAGCCCCATTCTTACCGGAATACAAAGGGATTATGGCACTGGCGATGTTTTCAGCCGACAGGTTCGCGCACTTGGCCAAAGCACTGATACCCTGATGGTTTTCACCTGCCGCGGTAATTCGAGCAATCTGGTAAACGCCATTCAGGCTGCGCACGACCGCAACATCCACTCCATTGTATTGAGCGGCAACGATGGTGGGCATGTTTCAAAAATACTCGACACGAATGATATCGAGATAAAACTGCCTATTTCATCCTGCAGTCTCATTCATGAAACCCATATGATGATGATTTATATTCTTTGCGAACTGATTGAAGAACAGCTTTTTGGAGGCCTTTAAGCCATGAAAACGAAACTATTCGGCATTTTACTGATGATTATTACCCTGACCTCTTGTGTCTCCTTTGTTGATGCCACCCGTAAAGAGCCCATTAAAAGTGACCCCGGCATTCGCACCTTCGGCAACTTTATCGATGACAATGCCATTGAAACCGTTGCCTGTGTCAACATCCGCAAGGCGCATACAGACCTGAGGGCCGCCCATGTATCCTGCGTCAGTTTTAACGGCGTAGTGTTACTGGTTGGCCAGGTCAAAAACGACGAACAGCGAAAACTGGCGACCACTGTGGCAGAAAAAGTCAAGGAGGTACGCCAGGTACACAATGAGCTCACACTCGGCGGGCCTATCTCATTACCGGCGCGCAGCAATGACACCTGGCTGACCTCCAAGGTCAAAACCAAGTTGCTTGCCGACAGGGAAATACCGGGCAATCGTATCAAAGTGGTCACTGAAAATGGCGTGGTCTACCTGATGGGCTTGCTAACCAATTCAGAAGCCGACCGCGCCGTTACAGTTGCCAGAAATACGGCCGGTGTGCAGAAAGTGGTAAGGGTCTTCGAATATATCCCGAGCAATCAGCCCCGATAATTTTTTCTGGAGCCTCTTTTTCAGAAATAAAGATTCAAGGTATAGATATATTTCCCTGTATGCTTTTATCATAAAAGACGGTATTTTTACTGCCATAACACGATGATTCAGTCTCAGGGGTAAATCATGAATCCTGCTTTCGATTACAGAAAAGGCATTGTCTTTCTGCTGTTTTCTTTTTTTTGGACTTTCTGTTTTTCCGTCAACGCCGCTTCGATAGGCGACAGCGTTGATGTCACTGCCAGGACCAATGCCGATGCTGCTGCCTCCCAGCAAAAAATCGAGAATCTTTCGAGAGAGACAAAAGTGCTGCTCGACGAGTACAGAAAGATTCTTCAGAATGCCGAGTATCAGGAAGCGTATAACGAAGAGCTTCAGCATCTGGCAGAAGAACAGGAAAAGGAAATCGCCTCTCTCGAAGAACAAATCAACGAAATAAAGCTGACACAACAACGCATTATCCCGCTGATGCGCGGTATGGCTGAAACACTCGAACAATTTGTTATCCTCGACCTGCCTTTCAAACAGGAAGAGCGTATCAGCCATGTGATCGCACTGAAGCAGTATTTGAAATCATCGAGCATATCCATCCCCCAGAAATTCCGTTACCTGCTGGAAGCCTACCAGATCGAAAATGATTACGGCCGCAGTATCGAAAGTTATCGCGGGCCAATCACCCTTGATCAGGAAAAAATTTCCGTCGAATTCTTGCGCATAGGGCGAACTGCACTGTACTACCAGACCCTGGACGGCGAACACAGCGGCTACTGGAGCCCGGCAAACAAACAATGGGTAGCCCTTCCGGAGAAATACAACAGCGACATCAAGCAGGGTATGCGTGTTGCCACCAGCCAGCTGGCACCGCAACTCCTGAACCTGCCCCTGCAATTGACGGAGAGCGCACAATGAGAACACTTGCATCAGGCCTGACCTCTCTCCTGCTTTTGCTTTGCCTTCTGTCAAGCCCTCTGTTTGCCGAAGAAGGGGCAACGTCTTCGGGTGCAGCAACCACTGGCAAGGGCATTACCAACCTCGACCAGCTACTGCAATCGGTTAAGGACCGCCAACGCAAAGAAGCGGAGCTGAACCGAAAGCGTGAAGCCGAGTTTATCGCTGCCCGCGACAAACAGAAATCATTGCTTGCCAATGCAAAAAAAGAATTTGAGCGCTCCCAGAAGCTCAATAACCCGCTCAAAAAGGAAACTGAGGCCAATACCGTCAAAATTGCCAACTTGCAAAAAGAACTGAAAAAAAATATTGAAGAGCTCGGTGATATTTACACGATATTTCACGATTTTTCCGGTGATTTTAATGCCGCGCTCAAAGCTTCCATGGTGCAATCACAATTTCCCGAACGGGAAAAACAACTCAAGGAACTGAGTGACAAGGACAAGTTACCTGCCATCAGCGACATGGAAGACTTCTGGTATCTGGTGCAACAGGAAATGACCGAAAGCGGCAAGGTAGCTCGTTATGATGCAACCGTCCTGAACTCAAGCGGTCAAAGCCACCAACAAACCGTCACTCGCATTGGCACCTTCACAGCCATCAGTGAAGGAAAATTCCTGCGCTATATTCCCGAAACCGGTGAATTGTTAAGCATCAGTCGACAACCCCAACGCTACCTGTCTGTTGCTGATGACTTCGAAAACTCCCGGGGTGAAATCGCACCGATGATTGTAGACCCTTCCCAGGGCGCCTTGCTCGGCATGATGACAGAAACCCCGACGCTGGAAGAGCGCATAATGCAGGGCAAGGAAGTCGGCTACTTCATCATCCTGCTCGGCCTTATCGGCCTGCTGGTTACCAGCTATCGCCTGCTTTATCTTCTTCTTGTATGGCTCAAAACGCGAAACCAGCTCCGCAATGTCGGCTCCCCGACCAAGGGCAACCCCTTGGGGCGTGTGCTGCAAAGTGCCGGCAAACTCACTGTTGTTGATGAAGAGACGCTGCAATACAAACTTGACGAAGCCATTCTCAGGGAAATCCCACGCCTTGAGCGCGGCCACAGTTTTATCAAGCTGCTGGCGGCTACTGCACCCTTGCTCGGCTTGCTGGGTACCGTTGTCGGCATGATTGCAACATTTCAGGCCATCAGCCTCTTCGGCAGTGGTGACCCCAAGCTGATGGCAGGGGGGATTTCACAGGCGCTGGTTACAACAGTATTGGGCCTTGTCGTAGCCATTCCTCTGCTCTTTGGTCACAACATTGTATCGGCCTTCAGTCGAAGCCTGATCCAGATTCTCGATGAACAGAGTGCCGGCATTCTGGCCAGATACATCGAGAAGACACACCGTCAGTCCGGCAGTGCTGACAGCGAGTGAACACATGATCAATCTGCATCAGTCCTGGGAACAAATACTGATCTTTATCGATCAGGGGGGTAATGTTATCTGGGGTATTTCCCTGGTGTGCCTGCTGCTCTGGAGCCTCATTATTGAACGCTACTGTTTTATCAAACTGGTTTACCCGAGGCACCTGAAAAACTTTTTGCTTGAATGGTCTGAAAGGGCCGAAAAGAATTCGTGGCGAGCACATAAAATCCGCGAGGCGATGATTTCCGAGGCCAACAGTCAACTGCGCACTTTTGTATCCACTATCAAAACCCTGATCGCTATCTGCCCGCTTCTGGGGCTGCTGGGAACAGTGACCGGTATGGTCAGCGTCTTTGATGTCATTGCCATTACCGGCACCAGTGATGCGCAGGCCATGGCAAGCGGTATTTTCCGAGCCACTATTCCAACCATGGCGGGGCTGATTATTGCACTGTCCGGGCTGTATTTTAATGCCCGCATTGCCCATCTGGTTGAACTCGAAACCAGCAAACTCGCCGACAGACTCACTCCCGACAATAGTAGCCAGCCCGTCAAGACAGCAGAGGCAACGCCATGAGTGCAAGACGCCATCAGACTGAAAACAACGATGCAGAACTGGATATGACACCGATGCTCGACATCGTGTTCATCATGTTGATTTTTTTTATCGTCACTACATCTTTTGTCAAGGAGTCCGGCATCACTGTTAACACACCGAATGCCCAATCTGCACAGAAACAGGAAAACGCCAATATCTTTATCGGCATCAGCGAAGAAGGTGAAATCTGGATTGATTCCAGACAGGTTGACCCACGGGCTATCCGCACCGTTGTTGCCCGACTGCATGCAGAAAACCCCGAAGGTGCGGTTGTCATTCAATCAGACAGCCAGTCTGCTACCGAGCATCTGGTTACGGTGATGGATCAGGTACGACTCGCCGGTATTGATCGCATCGCCATCGCGGCAACCAAGGGTCAGCAATAAATGCGCTACGGCGTTGCATTTGCTCTGGCTGCCGCAATTACCTGCGGCATTTTTCTTATTATTTACCATCTGATCAATGAAGATGTCGACCGCCAGCAAATGCTGGAAAATCTCACCATGGTGGAGCTCTTCCAGCCCCCCCCGCCACAGGAAGACGAACCGGAACCCGAACCCGAGCCAGAAGAGCCGGAGCAATTCGAGGAACCAACACTGCCGGAGCTGGAGCTGGACACCCCATCGCCCACCCCATCAACTGACCTGAGCATGCCCGCCATGGACTTCTCCCTGGGCGAATTCAACATGAAAACCAACCCGGGCAGTTTTATCCCGCCAGCCGGTGGCATTGCCACTGGCCCTGCCATTGGCGAAGCGGGCAAGGGTAACACCGGTTTCAGGGAGGTTGTGCCTGCTGCCACCCGACAACCCGACATCCCCCGTATCGCCTGGGAAAACAAAATTGACGGCTGGGTGCTGGTTGCCTTCACCATCGTTAACGATGGTCGTGTTACCAAGGTGCGGATTCTGGATGCCTACCCACGCGGTATTTTTGAAGAGGAGGTCGTCAAATCGGTACAGGACTGGAATTACGACCCCTTCAAGGGTCCCCCTGTGCAACTCACCCAGAAAATCGAATTGTTCTGGAAAGACTTCCCCAACAATATTTTCACCAAGTGATGTTTATGTATCGCAAAGTTCTTCTACTGCTGTTTGCCTGCCTCACCTGCCTGCCGATTTCAGCGCAGGAGCAGTATCGCAGTAAAGTGCTCGACGACCCGGACAACCAGCTCGGTGAAAATGCAGTGCTGTCAATCCAGGATCTGGAAAGCAAGCTCTCCTCGATGAATGATGCCTATGCCAAATCAAGCACAGAGCGCTATCTGGCCCGACACTACCTGCAAAACAAGGAATATGACAAGGCTATCGCTTTCTACGAAAACGCGCTGAAGGAACAGGGGCTATCACAGTACGCCAATATCGAAATGTTGCAGGAGCTACTGCAGGTTTACATGATGAGCAGCGATTACAAAGGCGTTATCAGAACCGTTGAAAAGTATGAAGCCAGTGGGGGCAAACCGGATGCCAATACCTACATGATGGTGGCTCACGCCAGCTTCAAGCTGAATGACTATGTCACTACGGCTGATGCGCTTGACAAGGCCATGTCGTCTAACCCGAAACCGGATCAGACTTTCCTCAAGAACGCGCTGGCTGTTTACTACAACATCGGCAACTACAAACAAAGTGCATCCATACTCAGGCAATTGCTCGACAGGGATCCCCACCAGATGGATAACTGGATGCAACTCACCTCCATTTACCTGAAAATGAACGACCGCAAAAACGCACTGACTATTCTCTCGCTGGCCTGGCAAAAGCAAATGCCCTTCAATGAACAGCAGGCAATGATGCTCTCGGATCTTTACACCGCCACCAATAACCCGCATCAGGGTGCGCGAATTCTGGAAGAAGCGCTGGAAAAGGGCATCATTCGACCCGATGAAAAGGTCTATAACCGTCTTTATAACTACTGGCTTCAGGCCAGGGAAAAACAAAAGGGCATGAATGCGCTGAAAAAAGCGGCCAATTACAGCAACGACGCAGCCCTGTTTCTACACCTGGCGCAACTTTATATGGAGCAGGAAGACTGGAGAAACATGCAAGCTACCGTTCTGCAAACCTGTAGCCGTAAAGTGCCTGATGAATACATCAGTCGTGCCAACCTGTTGCTGGGTATCAGTCAGTTGAAAATGGGGGAT
>JAGRJA010000497.1 GCA_020443005.1 Pseudomonadales bacterium | reverse complement strand
TCATGTTGAGGGTTGTCAAACAAACTCTCTACGCTTGCCGTTTCACGAATGTGTCCGTCCTGCATCACGATGGCTCTGTCACACAACTCCGAGACAACACCAAGATCATGTGTAATGAAAATGACAGACATACCAAAGGCGGGTTGAAGCTCCTTCAGTAATTCGAGAATCTGTTTCTGTGTGGTAACATCGAGTGCTGTGGTGGGTTCGTCAGCAATGAGTATTTCGGGTTGGCAGGCCAGCGCCATCGCTATCATGACCCGTTGACAGATGCCGCCAGAGAGTTCGTGTGGGTAAGCTGACAAACATTTTTCCGCATGGTGAATATTCACCTTGTCGAGAAGGGTGATCGAGGCTTTTCTGATAGCGCTTTCTGTCATGTCAGGGAAGTGCAGTTTGTAAACTTCGGCCAGTTGTGAGCCGATAGATTGCACCGGGTTAAGGGCTGAAACAGGCTCCTGAAATATCATGGAAATGCGTCTTCCCCGAATCCTGTAATAATCCGGGCCCTTGCAGCGGGTAAGTTCGGTATTGTCGAAGTTGATGGATCCGGCGGTAATGCGTCCGGCCGGCTTTGGAAGCAGCCCCATGATTGCCAGGCTGGTAACACTTTTACCTGAACCCGACTCACCCACGATACCGAGCAGCTCGTTATTTTCGAGAGAAAAGCTGATGTTATGGAGCACTTCTTCACAGGCTTCATCTGTTGTGAAGCTGACGCAAAGATTGTTTACAGTGAGGAGTGCATTACCCATCTCTTTTTTTCCGCCAGGTTTCATCAATAATGGTCTCGACAGGGAATGTTTTGCCTGATCGCATTGCTTTCCGCAAGCTGTCTTTTTTGTCTTTATCTATCCAGAAAAGACCTTCACCCATCGGGTCGAATAATACCTGGCTTGATTTTGTGCCATAAAAGGCAGGCGGATTGACCCATCCCCAAAAAGCGGCCCGTGTGTAAGGAACTTTCCAGGTGGGTATCAAGGCAGCACTATCGTAGATTTTCTGCTCAATCTGATGGGCCAGTTCAATACGGTTTTTCTTGTCCAGCTCAACCCGGTAGGCATCGATCAGTGCATCCATTTCAGGGTCATCGAAATTGGTAATATTATTGGTTTGCGGTTTGTGCGAGTTATCAGAATGGTAAAACTGGTAATAGCTGGGCGATAAGCCTCCACCGCCCCAGCCCAAAGAGACTATCTGGTGTTTCTTTTCAAGAACACCTTTGAAGAAGGCCGAAGAGTCCTGTACTTTCAGCACTAATTCAATACCAGCTTTTTTGGCCTCTTCTTTCAGTACCACCAGCCTCTCGGTATGATGGGCGCTTCCGTAAGACAGCTCGAAGCTGAGCCGTTGGCCATTTTTGATGCGTATGCCATCGCTATCGTAATCGATCCAGCCTGCCGCCTTCAAAAGTGAGTCCGATTTTTTCAGGTCAAACGCTCTGGGCGTTATAGCTGTGTTGGTATAATCCCCATAGCCGACATTGTGGGTTTCCATGCGTTCATAATCGTTCCTGAGTACGGTAGTTAACACCTTGTCGAAGTTCATTGCATAGGCAATGGCTTCACGGATGTTTTTATCCTTGAGCAAGGGGTAGTCCATATTCATCCAGATGCCCTGAGCCGGTTGTGGAACATCGTTGTAAAACTTGATCTTGTGTATGTAACCCCGTTCAAAGTTTTTGCCTTTAGCCTTGTCGTGCCAGAAACTGGGTAGCACAAGCCCGAAGGTATCCAGATCTCCCTTCAGAAAGTGTTTCCAGGCAATATTGATATCCCGGATAACCTTTACTTTTATTTTATCCACGTTAAAACGGTTTTTATAATAACGCTTGTCTCTGGCCCACCAGTTATCGAGTCGAAGAAATTCAATGTATTTTCCTTTTCGGATTTCGCCAATGGTATAGGCAGCCGTACCCGGTTCAACTTTCCAGTTATAGTTTCTCACCCAGTTTTCGTCGAGCTTATGGAAGTGTCGCGGTATAGGGCGAAGGTTGACACCCTCCAGCAGAAGTTCATCACGCGGTTTGGCTGAACCGGCAGTCACGGAGATTGTGTAATTATCGTATTTTTTAATGTCAGTGATTTGTGTGGTGAAATGCTCGTTATACCAGGGCGCAACAATGAACTTCGATCGCATAAACTCAAGTGTAAAAGTGTAGTCATCTGCGGTTACCGGTAAACCGTCAGACCATCTGGCATCAGGATCGAGTTTGAAGTAAACCGTTTTGCCATCTTCATCAAAGGCCCAGTGTGTAGCCAGTGACGGCAGGGGGTTTCCGGTATTCGGGTGCATGTCCAACAGCGAAAGCTGGGTTGCACGAACATAGCCCGCAAAGCTGCCATTGGAATCGGGGCCGACATAACGCAGTGTCAGCGGGAAACTGGTGATAAAATCGCGAAAGGTACCGCCTTTTAGGGCGGAGGGGTCAGAGAATACCGGGTCGTCGTTGTTGGTCATCCAGACCAGATGCGCCGGTAATTCGGAAAGGGGTTCAGAGGGGCTTGCCGGGTTAAGCATTATGGCCGGCTCGGCTTCCCCCGTTGGGTATTCTGCTTTTTGTGTGTCTCCACAACCGCTGATAAAGAACGCGATCAGAATCAGTGCCACCAGTTTTTTCATCTTTTACTCATAAACAGTGAATTTTTTGGGATCGAATGCTTCCCTGATTGCTTCGCCTATCCAGGTGACCATCACAAGGATTATCGTCATTGCCGAGACTACCGAGCCTACAATCCAGGGTGAGTCGAGATTGTCTGTCCCCTGTTTAAGTAGCTCTCCCCAGCTTGGGGTAGGTGGAGGCAGGCCGAAACCCAGATAGTCCAGGGCGGTTAATGCGGTAATACCTGCGGCGACCGAGAAGGGGATGAATGTTATCAGGATGGATACAGAATTCGGCAGGATATGATGATAAATGATTCGCCAGTGGCTTGCCCCCAGCGCTCTTGCGGCAAGTGTATAAGTGCGGGCTTTTTCCTTGTAGGTGGAGGTTCGCATGTACCAGGTCATTCCCATCCATCCAAAAAAAATCATGATTGAGAGCAGTGACCAGAACCCCGGAACCATGATGGATGCAATGATCATAATGACATAAAGGTAGGGAATATTTGACCAGATCTCGATAACCCGCTGGAAAACAATGTCAAACTTGCCGCTGAAATACCCCATGATACAGCCGATAACAACACCGATCAGGTAATTACATAACAACAGCATTATAGAAAACCAGATGGCGATCCGGAAACCATAAACAAGTCGTGCAAGAATATCCCGACCGGTTGAATCGGTGCCCAGATAATGCTGTGTTTGCAGTGAGGGGGGATAGGGTGGATAGGTGCCTTCTTTCAGGTCGGTTTCGAATGCATTGAAGGGCACTGGTGGCATTAACAGCCAGTTGTTGCTTCCATCAAGCTGGCTGAATTTGTTGGCGAGTTCCCTGTAGTTGGTTTCATAAGGGTAATCAAGCCCGAAAGTTTCTCCCGGCAGAAAGTGAGAGTAAGTCGGAAAGTAATAAGTATCATTGTATTTCACAACGATGGCCCGGTTACTGACCAGTAACTCCGCAAAGCAACCGGCAACCAATAGAATCATCAGGAATACAGCAGAATAATACCCGCGTTTAATGCGGCGAAAGCGTTGCAGCTTTTTCAGTGTCAGTGGATGAATCGACAGGCTCATTTGAATTTAACCCTTGGGTCGACCAGCGCCACACAAATATCAGAGAGAATGTTGCCGATGAGAAAAAGAAATGAAGAGATAACCAGAATGCCCATTACCACAGGGTAGTCGCGTTGTACTACCGACTCAAAGCCCAGCAGACCGAACCCGTCAATATTGAAAATGGTTTCAATCAGGAAGCTGCCCGTGAGGATCAGCGAAATGTTTTGACCAAAGGATGTCGCAACAGGAATAAGACTGTTTCTGAAGGCGTGTTTCCATACGGCTTGCCTGAACGAGAGGCCTTTTGCCATGGCAGTTCGAACATAATCCGATGCCAGATTATCCATCATGCTGTTTTTCATCATAAAGGTCATCAGGGCAAAACTGCCTGCCATAT
>JAGRJA010000496.1 GCA_020443005.1 Pseudomonadales bacterium | reverse complement strand
TCAAAGGCGCCGTGACCGACAACAAAAGGAAAAAAGGTTTCCTGATAACCGATGCTTGTAATGTGCCCGGCAGCTGCACCCAGAAAAAGACCATTGTAGACAAGAAAAAAAAGCGACCCCAGACCCAGCAACACACCGCCGGCAAAGGTTCTGAAGCTGATCCCGATATTGTTCTTGATGTAAAAACCGAACATCATCAGATCAGTCTGTGACCCGCGCTCCCGGCCAATCGCATGATTGCCTGGCTCATACATACTTTCAAAGCTGTAAACATCGGCCGGGCTCAAAAGGCTGAAAATCATATCCTCATTGATAAAACACAAAACCCCCATCAGCAGGGCCGGTATCAAGAAGCTGGCAAGAGCGACCCAGACGAATCGCGCATTTTTATGCAAGGCGGCAGGAAACCGGTGCAAACAGAACTCGATAAACAAAAATTCGTGACGACGGTTTTGGCGATAAAGGTAATGATGGGTTTGCACACAGAGATCATTCAGCTTATTCACCAGACCACTGCTATAACGACGGTGTTTGGCCAATGCCAACTGGTGACATAACTGACTGTACAAGTCAGGAAGATCAACAAGGTCAGCCCCACCCTCTGCCGACCCGCTGGCCACTGCATTTTTTTGTGAAACACGGGCAGCCTCCTTCATCACCAGCGCTTCGACTTCTCGCCACAGGTGTTCATTTTTTCTTTCGAAATCCTGCTGCCTCATCAACGCCCCCCCAAAAGCCAGACACCCACACCTTGCAAACAGGCGATGATGCGCTCTGCGGGCCTGCCGAAAGACTCACACAGGATATTGGCCAATTCTTGCTGTCTCTCCCGGGAGAGGTCGCTGTGGCGCTCGGTAAAACTGATGATGGCGACCTGCTCGTCGAGCGACAAGGCTCGCGATGGCGCCAGCGCGGCTACATCGGGCAATAGCGCTGGTTGTGCCTGCTGCCTTTTGTAGATCACCAGTGTTCCGGCAGCGATATCCCCCAGGCGCTGAAAGGTACGCGTACAGGACATGGAAAACAGACCGGCCAGATAGGCAAAGGGCAGGAAGTCCGCAAAGCGCAGCAGGTTGCGTACCACAGATGTACTCAGGCTTACCGGAGTCAGATCGTCATTAACGACCTGTATACCCATTATTTTCTTCCCCGGTGTCTGACCGGCTGCGTAAATCTCGAAAATAACCGGGTAGAACCACTCCAGCAAAAAGGACAGCAGCATCCAGAAACCCCAGCCTGCTTCCCCCAAAAAAACCAGCAACAGGAATAACAGGAGCGTAATGCCCTGCCTGATCAGCACATCGATACTGTAGGCGAGTACCCTCGGCACCGGCCCGGCGAGATCTGCCTGAAGCTCTATGCCTTCAGGCGTTTCAACTGAATAGCGGGTATCTATCAAAGGCCTGTCAATCTGCCAGTGTCTCTGCTTCACAACCGAACATATTGCGATACACAATACCATAGGCAATCATCATCATCGGCATTGTCCAGATCAGGCCTATGCCTAAAGGAATCATCGAAATAAAAACCGCTATACCCAGAACCAGCCACAACCCAAAAACAGTGAACCAGCGTTTGGAAATCGCTTTACGCGAAGTTTCCAGTGCCTCCCAGGGACCCAGGTTTTTTTCGGCAACCAGCGGCATCGCCATGGAGTAGGCAATTGAAAGATAAATACCCGGTAAAATCAGACAGATAAAACCGATAACAATCATCAGGTACATCAACAGTGTGGTCAGGAACAGCGGCAAGGTTTTGTGGTAAAAGCCAATAACCAGCCCGGCATGCACAGGCGCTTCAACCGATCTTCTCAGCCCCATCATAAACAGG
>JAGRJA010000495.1 GCA_020443005.1 Pseudomonadales bacterium | reverse complement strand
GTACCCTTTTGAAAGCAGGTGTTTACCGTCCCGGAAATGACTGGAAAGCCGTTCTCTTGAAACTGTTTTGTGCAACTGTTGTTATGTTTGTCGTGTTGCAAGGCCTTTTGCATTATTGGGTAGGCTGGGATCAGTGGGGCGTATTCGAGCGCGGGGTGCATTTGCTGGCAATCTGTTTGCTGGGTGTGTTTGCCTACTTTTTATCACTTTTCCTTCTGGGTTTCAGGGTGAAGCAGTTCGCACGACATACCTGAAAAAGTCAGCCCCATGTTTCCAGAGTGATTTCCTGCTGAAACAGACAAAGGGCTGGTTTTATGAATAATCAAAGCACTGTCTCAATGCGGCGTGCTGGGCTATACTTGCGTGTTTTTCGAGCAGGTTTCCCTCAAAATTACCGTGCACTTCTCTTTTGTTCGCAATTATGAAAATCTGACCGGCTTCAGTGAAGGCTCTGTGGTAACGATTGGTTCTTTTGATGGCGTTCATCTTGGCCATCAGGCCATTATTCGCAAGGTGAAAGAAGGCGCCGAAAAATCGGGCTTGTTGGCGGTGGCTTTGTTGTTTGAGCCTCAGCCTTATGAGTATTTTTCCGGTGAGAACGCGCCTGCCAGATTAATGCGGATGAGAGATAAAGTGGAAAAGTTACTTGGTCTCGGGCTTGATCGCGTGGTTTGCCTGCAATTCAACGAGCGGCTGAGAACACTGTCCGCCAACGATTTTATCGCCGGGGTTCTTGTAAGAGGGCTTTGTGTGAAAACGCTGGTTATCGGTGATGATTTTCGTTTTGGTGCTGATCGAACCGGTGATTTTGCCTTGCTTCAGAAAGAAGGGAGGCGCTTGGGCTTCGAAGTGATCAGGAATCCGACTGTCGCTTTTGATGGCGACCGGATCAGCAGCACCCGCGTTCGTCAGGTACTCGAGCGTGCGGATTTTGAACTGGCTGAGACCTTGTTGGGTAAGCCCTGTGAAATTTCCGGTAGAGTGGTTTATGGTCAGCAGTTGGGGCGAACACTCGGTATTCCGACTATCAATGTACAGCTCAGGCGTTATCGCTCACCTTTGGTGGGGGTTTTTGCCGTCGATGTCTGTGTTCGGGGGCATCGGGTCAGGGGTGTCGCGAACATTGGTGTGCGACCGACTGTTGGTGGGCTCGACAAACCTATACTGGAAGTGCATTTGCTGGATTTTTCCGACAGGGTTTACGGTGAAAAAGTGATTGTGACCTTCAGAAAAAAAATCAGGGATGAGCAAAAATTTTCGTCACTGGATGCACTGAAAGCACAAATTGGCAAGGATATCGAAAGTGCGCAGCAGTTTTTCGGGTGAAAGATCAAGTTGAACAACAGCAGAAACAAAGAGTGGAGCTAGATTGCCTAAATGACAGATTACAAACACACGCTTAATTTGCCAAATACCGATTTTCCGATGAAGGCCAATCTGGCGCAGCGCGAACCTGCCATGTTGAAAAAGTGGCAGGACATGAACCTCTACCAGAAAATGCAGGAGGCCAGAGCAGGTTGCGAGTGCTTTATCCTGCACGATGGCCCCCCGTATGCCAACGGCGATATCCACAGCGGGCATGCGGTGAACAAGATTCTCAAGGACATCATTGTCAAGTCGAAGGTGCTGGGCGGGAAGCGGGCACCCTATGTGCCGGGCTGGGATTGCCACGGCCTGCCTATAGAACACAATGTCGAAAAGAAAGTGGGAAAGGCTGGCGTAAAGGTTGACCATAAAACCTTTCGCCAGAAATGTCGCGAGTATGCCCTGAAGCAGGTTGAAGGCCAGAAAGCTGACTTCATTCGCATGGGTGTTCAGGGTGACTGGGATGACCCCTATCTGACCATGAACTTTGAAACCGAGGCCGAAATTGTCAGGGCGCTGGGCAAGATTGCTGCAAACGGGCATCTGGTGAAGGGCTTCAAGCCGGTTTACTGGAGCGTGGTCGGCGGTTCGGCCCTGGCCGAAGCCGAAGTTGAATACAAGGAGAAAACATCGACCGCTATCGATGTGCGTTTTGACGCTGCAGATCCGTCCGATTTTCTCGCAGCTTTTGACGGAGTGTCTGGCGAAGGCCCTGTGTCTGTTGTGATCTGGACAACCACACCCTGGACGCTGCCTTCCAATCAGGCGGTGAGTCTCGGGCCTGATATTGACTATGCGCTGGTTGAGGTTGATCTGGGTGCGGGAAAGGAGCGACTGGTGTTGGCTGAACAGCTCGTTGCGTCAGCAGCGGCGCGTTATGGTCTTGAGAATTACCGCATTGTCGGTCGCTGCAAAGGCAGCAGGCTTGAAGGAAAATGGCTCCGGCACCCCTTCTATGAAAAGCAGGTGCCGGTACTCCTCGGAGATCATGTGACACTGGAAGCCGGTACAGGCGCCGTACATACGGCACCGGATCATGGTATGGACGATTTTGTGGTGGGGAACAAATACGGTATTGGCACCCTGAATCTGGTTGACGAAGCTGGCACCTTCAGGGATACCGTCGAGTTGTTTGCCGGTCAACATGTATATAAGGTTGATCCGGTGGTGGTCGATGTGCTCAGGGAAAACGGCGCGCTGATTCTGGAGAAGCAGTTCCAGCACAGTTTCCCCCATTGCTGGCGCACCAAAACGCCCCTGATCTTTCGCGCCACACCACAATGGTTCATCAGTATGACCGAAAAGGG
>JAGRJA010000494.1 GCA_020443005.1 Pseudomonadales bacterium | reverse complement strand
CGGATACCTGCTTGCGAATTTCTCCGAAGGCTTCTGCTGCTTCCATCGAAGGCACGGAAACACGCACGATGTCTGCTCCGACTGCTTCAAGCTGTCGTATCTGGGCAACCGTTGCAGCGACATCACAGGTTTCTGTATTGGTCATACTCTGCACGGCAATAGGTGCATTTCCACCGACAGCAACTTTACCAACCATGATCTGTCGACTTTTACGGCGGACAATTGGTGATTCAAACATTCAGCAATAACCGTTATTGATTTGGCAATGAATTCTTGTACTGCAAGTATTCATTGGAATAAGGATACAGGTTCTTGAGCATCAGGCCGTAACTGGCTTCGTTATCCTTGTTTCCGAACAGTCTTTCCAGTCTTATACCCAACCAAAGGCCTTCAGGTGACTGAGGCTGCCCGGCAAGGCGCAGGCGACCCACATAGGCGCGGTAATATTTTGCTGACCCAGAAAAATCGTTGAGCAAAAAACGCGTATTGGCAAGCTCATAAAGCGCTGATGTGTTCTCAGGATCAAGATTCACACTGATATTGAAGGCTTTTTCCGCTTCTTCAAACCGAGACAATTTGAGCAAGCATTTACCCAGATTATGACTGGCGCCCGATCTCATTTCGTAATAAACATCACTGCTCGCTATCCGAAATTGTTCACAGGCCTCCTCGTATCTCTGCTGAAAAAACAAAAAGTTGCCGTAGTTCAACCTAACAGGCATGTATTTATCATCAAAACGAATCGCTTTTTTATAGCTGTTTTCTGCAAGTTCCGTATCTTTTTGACGATTGAAGACTTCTGCTTCTGCAGCATAAGCCATTGCAGAGCGGGGTTTGATCTCCAGGGCTTTTGAGATGCTTTTCAATGCACGATCATACTCCCTGTTCTGAATATGTTGATAGGCGATATCGACATAAAGTTGGTGCGCTTTTTCAAGTCCGGCAGCATCAGGCTCCTTGAAAGGGTCATCACCTTTGGTTTCGGTAATACAGCCACCGAGAAAAATCATCAGAAGGCAAAAGGTCATCAGTGTCAGTATGCGGGAAAACATCAATAGGTCCTCATTGAATCTGAATTGGTTCATCAATGTATGTTGCCTGATGAGCAGAAAAACGCCTGCTTCTCGAGGTCTTGTCATTGACGGCACCTGCCAACTGCCCACAGGCAGCATCAATATCATCACCACGGGTTGTTCTTTGCGTCGTGATATAACCGGCGTTTATCAAATACTCCTGAAATTTTTTCGCCTGTGCGGGTTTGACTTTTTTATAGCCTGTTCCCGGAAAAGGGTTAAAAGGAATCAGGTTTATTTTACAAGGAACAACCCTCAATACTTCTGCCAACTGTTTGGCATGATCAAGACTGTCATTAACACCATCGATCAATGTATATTCAATTGTGGCGCGTCTGTGAGTGTCGGGCAGTTTCTGCAAGTAACGGTTAACAGCAGCCAACAAATCGTTGATGGGATATCGCCTGTTAATGGGAACGAGGGTATTGCGCAACTCGTCATTAGGTGCGTGCAGTGAAACAGCCAGCGACACATCAGTCCTATCACCCAGCTTGTCAATTTCGGGAATAAGCCCGGATGTACTCAGTGTAACCCGGCGCTTTGAAAGACCATAAGCATTGTCAGCCATCATAAGATTAACGGCATCGACAACATTGTCAAAATTCAGCAAGGGTTCACCCATTCCCATCATTACAACATTGGTGATAACGCGTTTTTTACACGGATCAAGGGAGTCGAAAGATCGGGCCGCAAGCCAGAGTTGACCGACAATTTCATGCACTTCAAGATCCCTGTTGAACCCCTGTTTACCCGTTGCACAAAAACTGCAGTCAAGAGAACAACCGATCTGTGAAGAGACACAAAGTGTGCCCCTGCCTTTTCCAGGAATGAAAACTGTTTCAATACAACTGCCGCCCTCAAGCCTGATTAACCATTTACGAGTGCCATCGGCAGATGTATTGACTGACAAAACTTCAGGCGCGGTTATTGTTGCAATTTGCTGCAATTTTTCACGAAGTGCTTTCGACAGATTAGACATTTGCGAGAAGTCATCAACGCCATGGTGATGAATCCATTTCATCACCTGTATCGCCCGAAATTTTTTCTCGCCGATACCCAGAAAAAAATCTGTCAGTTTTTGCTCGGTAAGACCAAGCAGATTAACGCGATAATCAGCAACAGGAACACCTTCCTGAACGGGTTGACTGCTGGCAATAACACGCGTCATCTTCTGTATCACTTCACGCTTATCGTGAACAAACTTCAATTTCGGGGAAAAAGTAGGCAATTTCGCGCGCCGCAGATTGCGTTGAATCTGAACCATGAACCGCGTTGGCATCAATGCTCTCGGCAAAATCAGCACGAATGCTTCCTTTCGCTGCTTCTTTCGGGTTTGTTGCACCCATAAGTTCACGGTTTAAACCTACGGCATTCTCACCTTCCAGAATCTGAACCAGTACAGGTCCGGATGTCATAAAGGCTACAAGATCGCCATAAAAGGGACGACCTTTGTGCTCTGCATAAAATCCACCGGCAGTCTTATCATCAAGATGCAACATTTTGGCTGCAATAATTTTCAACCCGGCATTTTCAAAACGGGTGTAAATCTGACCAATGACATTTTTTGCCACTGCATCAGGCTTGATAATGGATAATGTACGCTCTACTGCCATTCATAACCTCCGGATAAACAAGTTAGAAACACCTGTCAACTAAGCGACAGGAAACCGCGCGAATTATACGCGGTTTAGTCCGGAAAAAGAATGAAGATGACTGTGTATGACGAGGTTTAGGTAAAAACCCGCAGATTTTACCGGTTTTTTAATCCAGCTCCTCAATCCAGGCTGACTGAATGGCTTCAAGGATCTTTTCTCCACAGCGATCCGGGTCGTCATCAAACCCGTCGAGAGCCATCACCTTATTACGCAAATCGACAAAATTGATATAACGAGGATCCACTTCAGGGTGTTTTTCAACAAGATCAAGCGCAATATCCAATGTATCTACCCACTTCATGGCGTGATTCTCCTGAAAAAATCATTCTCTGGCATGATTGATTGTATATTTAGGGAGTTCAACAACAAGGTCCTGGTCGGCAATGAGCACCTGACAACTTAGCCTGGAATCCGGCTCCAGACCCCAGGCCTTATCAAGCATATCATCCTCAAGCTCATCAGCAGGTTCAACTGAGTCACCGCCTTCCCTGAGG
>JAGRJA010000493.1 GCA_020443005.1 Pseudomonadales bacterium | reverse complement strand
CACTCCTCGATAGTAGATTTCCTCGACAATTCCTGCCGTCAATGAGAAGTGAATGCCGGTCAGTATCGCCAGGAACTTTGTTTGCGGGATAACTGACTGGTAACTGAATGGCATGGCACCATAGTTCACCGGGAACAGTTCCCCTGCGAACAGATAACTGTAGTAATACAGGAGGTAGAGAGCGGGGCATAACAACACAGTGTAGATAATGAACCAAATTCTGGCGTTATTTTTCTCCGGAAAATGCAGGCAAAGACTGCCTTGGGGAAGCCACTTCCTTTTGGTGGCCAGCCATAACAGACCTGCCGGAAGGATTATAAAGCTGCCGATGTCCAGTAACCAGAAAAGTGCGGCATTATCCTGAATAAGCGGGTTGTAAAAACCGTTTATTTGAAAGGGCAGAAGAAAAACAGCAAAAACAAGCAGCAGTTTCAGGCGGCTGTTTTCTATATCGGCTACGGGTAATGATGAGGGCATAAAAGCAGCAGAGAATCAGTGGATGTGTTTTGCAGTGTGATAATTTTTGAAGTTCAACCGGTTTTCGGCAGCAGTAAAATGGATGGCTCAGTGAATTTCATCGCTCAGTGAAAATCGAAAACCCGCTTGTCTGGGTTCCTCACTTTCTTCAAGGTGATTCTGTACATAGCTCTCCAGTCGACTGACTATCGATGTCAGCACTTCCAGCGTCTCGCTCACTTGCTCCAGTGTTGAGAGCACCGTTTTCATATCCATTTGTTCGCTGTTGCCGGTTTTGTCTTTCATGTTCAACACCTTTTTATCATGTGCTGGAACGCTACCTTCCAGTCTTTGGCCTGCATCGTGAACACGCTTCAAAGGACAACACCTCCCGTCAGGAAATGACAGAGAGGTGTTTTTGTTTTTGCCTGTGTTTCGTTGCAGTATCTTGCAGGGGCGCTAACGCTTTGTGAACGCCAGTCATCACGACCAGCTGAGTGCGCCGCCTACCTGATATTCTGTCACGCGCGTTTCGAAAAAGTTTTTCTCCTTGCGCAGATCCATAATCTCACTCATCCACGGGAACGGGTTCTGTGCTCCGGGGAACTGCTCTTTCAGGCCGAGCTGGGCGAGTCGACGGTTGGCAATGAAGTGCAGATACTCCTCCATCATGGAGGCGTTCATACCCAATACGCCACGAGGCATGGTGTCCCGCGCATACATGACTTCGAGTTCGGTTCCTTCCAGAATCATCTGGCGTACTTCCTGCTGGAAATCTTCGGTCCAGAGGAGCGGGTTTTCCAGCTTGATCTGGTTGATGACATCAATACCGAAATTCAGGTGCATGGATTCATCGCGAAGAATGTACTGAAACTGTTCTGCGACGCCGGTCATTTTGTTGCGTCTTCCCATTGACAGTATCTGGGTAAAACCGCAGTAGAAGAAAATACCTTCGGTAACACAGTAAAAGGCAATCAGGTTTCGAAGCAGCTCCTGATCCTGTGCTGTAGTGCCGGTTTTGAATGTAGGGTCGCTCAGTGATTGTGTGTGTTTCAGGCTCCAGCTGGCTTTGGCGGCAACCGAGGGTACTTCCCGGTACATATTGAACACCTCACCTTCATCCATGCCAAGGGACTCAATACAGTATTGGTAGGCGTGGGTATGAATGGCTTCTTCAAAGGCCTGACGGAGAATGTATTGTCGTGCTTCGGGGTTGGTGATCAGGCGATAGATCGCGAGCACCAGATTATTGGCTACCAGCGAGTCGGCTGTTGAAAAATAGCCCAGTGAGCGCATGACGATATGACGCTCGTCCTGACTCAGTCCGTCGCTGCCTTTCCATAAGGCAACATCGGCTGTCATGTTGATCTCCTGTGGCATCCAGTGATTGGCGCAACCATCGAGGTATTTTTGCCATGCCCATTCATATTTGAAGGGAACCAGTTGATTGAGATCGGCGCGACAGTTAATCATGCGCTTGTCATCTACTTGTACACGTGCGGCACCCATCTCCAGACTTTCCAGACCCGGTGCGGGGTCGAGTGCTTCAACCGTAGCGCGAGCTTGTTCAATTGCTGAACCGCTTAAAGGAGTTTT
>JAGRJA010000492.1 GCA_020443005.1 Pseudomonadales bacterium | reverse complement strand
GATGTATGGGGCGTGTATTGGGGCTCAAACTTCTGATCGCCCTGTCGACATTCATCAGCAGGCTATCTACTGGACTGAGTTGCCTTTTCGTCACAATGACTCCTTAAACGCATTTGATCTACTCACTAACAGGAACATTGTAAATTAAATTCGCTTTATTGGTTAACCTTGCTATCAGATATTGTTCTCTGCATTTATAATCAGGCGCATGAAAGATGCCAACGACCTCGGACTGGTACTGGAATCACAGGTGCCAATTATCCTCATCGAATCCTTTGAGGAAGATCTCGCCTTGCAATTAATAACACGGGTCGGCATGAAACATAAAAAAACCTTGAATGTCTGGTCTGTTACCGACGGCTTGCGACCGCTCGGTTTCTCGATTGATGAAAATGATCGGGGTATCGATGAACCGGAAGGTGTATTGAAAGCCATTAAGGGCACAAAACAGGCCGGCGTCTATGTGCTCTGCGACTTTCACCCCTACCTGAGCGATGAATATCCGAAAAATGTACGACTGCTAAAAGATATCGCACTAAACTACAAGCACACTGCTCACACAATCATCCTGTTAAGCCATGCAATCAATGCCCCACCGGAAATCAAGCGGCTGTGTGCAAACTTTGAAATGTCACTGCCGAATGAAGAACAGATAATGTCGATTATTCGGGAGGAAGCCCGTGACTGGTCTCTCAGAAACCGTAACGCCAAAATAAAAACCGATGGCAAAACCCTTCAGAAAATCGTGCACAATCTCAAAGGCATGACCCATGGCGATGTCAGGCGTTTGGCGAGAGGGCTTATTATTGATGACGGCGCTATCAAGGAAGATGCCCTGCCCGAAATCAACAAGGCGAAATTCCAGCTTATGGATATGGAAGGTGTGCTCAGCTATGAATATGATACCCAGCACTTTTCCAATGTCGGCGGGCTCAACAACCTCAAACGCTGGCTGAAAGAAAGGGAGTCTGCCTTTCATGGCAAGGAAGAGAACATCGTTGTCGACAAACCCAAAGGTATCTTGCTTCTTGGCGTACAGGGAAGCGGAAAAAGTCTCGCTGCAAAAGCCGTAGCGGGCATGTGGCACTTACCCCTGCTGAGGCTGGATTTTGGAGCGCTGTATAATAAATATTTCGGGGAAACCGAAAAAAACCTGAGAGAGGCCATCAAACTCGCCGAACTTATGCAGCCCTGTGTTTTATGGATGGATGAAATCGAGAAAGGCATGTCCACACAGGGGAATGACAGCGGCACCTCACAGAGAGTGCTCGGCACACTGCTTACCTGGATGGCCGAAAGAACTTCATCTGTTTTTATTGTAGCCACTTCAAACGATATATCCGGGCTGCCCCCGGAACTGGTTCGAAAAGGTCGTCTTGACGAGATTTTCTTTGTCGACTTGCCTGAAGCCGATATCCGTAGGGAGATCTTTGCCATTCATCTCGGCAAACGAAACCTGAACCCGGATGAATTTAATGTCAATGAACTTGCAGAATATACGGAAGGTTTTTCCGGGGCTGAAATCGAGCAGGTAGTTGTAGCGGCCGTGTATCGCGCCAGCGCAAGACAGGAGACACTGGTTACCCAACACCTGATCGAGGAAATCAATAACACCAGCCCGATTTCAGTCGTCATGGCCGAAAAAATTCACGCCTTGCGCCTGTGGGCTGCTGAAAGAACCGTTAACGCGAACTAGCTTCAAAGGAACGGGTCAGGACAACACCTGAATAAATGATTGCTTAAGGCTCTTTCCACTCAGCGGCTTGAATAATATTTTACTGATTCGCTGCTTTTGTTCCGCCGAATGGTTGGGCATTTTACTGACACCTGTCAACATCATGATCAGTGAATCTGAGGTATTCAGTCCCTGCTCATCCTGCTGGATACGCTCAACAAGTTGTAATCCGTTCATACCCGGCATATCAAAATCGATCAGCAATAAATCAAAGTTTTCTTCCAGGCTGGATTGTGAGCGCAAAATAGCAATAGCCTCCTTGCCACTGTTTGAGGTAATCACCTGCATTCCCCAATGAACTGCCTGCTGTTTGACAATCTGGCAACAGGTATCATTATCATCGACAACCAGCAAACGCTTGCCAACCAGCAGTTCTTCATTTTCCAGTGTATTGGGTGATATATCCGAAGCCTGTACAGGCATATGCAAACTAAAGGATGCCCTCACACCTCCGTCCATGCCATACAATATCTGCAGTTTTCCACCCATCAATTCGACAAATTGTCTCGCAACCGTAAAATTGAGACTGTCAGAAGAAGTTGGCGTTCCATGACCACTTTCGTACATCGACGGAGAATAGGACTGGGAGAAAATATTGCTGCCGGAAATCACTTCAAACATAACGGCATCAACATCCGTACGCCTGATCGATAATACGACTTCTCCATCATCAAGATGGCGAATGGAAAAACTGATCAGGTTGGACAGGATCAATTGCAAACGATTCTGATCACCCCTGACAAAGGTATTGCCTTCGATATCGACATTGTAGATAAGTTCGATACCTTTGTTTTCGGCTTTGGCACGACTGTTTTCAACACAAGCCTCAATCAGCGTCAGCAAATCAAAGGATTCATCCAGCAACTCAATATCACCGGCTTCAAGTGAGGAAAGATCCGACATCTTGTTCACAACATCGAGTAAAGCACGCCCGGAGCGCTGAATGGTTTCAACCTGCTTTCGCTGCTGATCGGTCAGGGAGGTATCCAGTAATAACTCGGACATTCCCATCACGCCGCTAACCGGCGTTCGCAGTTCATGACAATAACTCGATAACGAGACATTTTGACGCAATGAGGCTGATTCCTGATCGACCCGGGAAGTATTTTTGTCTATCGACTGTTTGCGCCTGAACTGTTGATAGCTCATCACAAAAGCGAAGAACACACCTTCAAAAATAATAGCGGCAGCAACCCCCCAGGCTGTCACAAAACCTTGAGGCAGCAATCCATGCACCGAAAAAACCGCAATCAGAACCACACTGATTGTTGCCGTCCTCGCCAAGAGAAAATATTTCGCAGGTTCATAACCGTCAAAGAAAGTCACCATCGCCTGAATAAAGATCACGGAAGCGGAAAGCATCACCATAATTGATACGACAATCGAGCTGAGCGATGAACTCAACAGCCAGACCAGCGGTATGCCGAGCAGGGAAAGTACCAGCATCAAGGTGAGAATCTTGTGCCCTAACGGGGTACGCTTATGTGTTTGCAAGTAGGTACGAGTGAACAAAATGCCGAAAATATTGGCTATGTAGATACTCACCATTAATTGCCGGTCAAGAAGAGAAATATCACTCTGATCAAGAAACTGAAGAAAGTAACCGTTCCAGCTTCCTTGCATAAAAAGGGTAGACAACAAAAACATACCGGAATAGAAAAAACCTTTGTATGAACAGGCAATGGCAAGCGCCAGATGTATGACACCAATAAAGATGAGCCCACCGAAAATAAAGCCCTGCCACCAATCTCTCATGCTGCTGTAATACAAATGCTCATGCGGTGTATTGAGTGTCAACTGGACATTGATGGTTTTATTGGAATCGAGTCGAACATAGATTGTCTGCACCGAATGAGCTTCAACTTCGAGATCAAAAAAATACAAGGGATGAAGGTACTCTCTTTTTTTGTAATCTCTGGCAGAGCCACTTTCCTTATGAAAAATCAGCCGACCTGTTCTCTGATCGACGGCATAAACATCGACATAATCAATGTCGGCCGGGGAAATATCGAGCACCAGATTTTTGTCTTCATCCATCTGGTTTTCAATGGTAAATCGCAGCCAGAAAACAGAACTGGTGTAACCAAAAAACAAATCAGTTAATGGTGAAGGTGCGAAACGATGCTTATATTCTTCAGAAGAAATAACAGAAAATTCCTGCTTCTCGGATTTATCTTCATAAACATCAATATAATCGGGAAGAGTCAGATGCACTTTGTCGGCATTAATTTCAATGATCGGGGCCGCAACAGTTTCAATCGAAAAACCAGAAAGAAGGAACAGAAGTATGGCGAGATAATGCAACTTGCCTCGTATAAACACACTCGCAGACTGTATGGGCCGCTCCGCCATTGATGAGACAGTTCCCTGAAAAAACATGATCGTTTCCATAATAGCGGGCATCGCTATAAAAGCAAGGTAAACCAATAAAGCTGCCGGATTTATTACTGCAAACCTGTTTTGTATCTACGACTCCCGCTGGATCGCCCTGTAACCGATATCGGTTCGATAGAACGCACCCCGCCATCTTATTTTTTCTACAGCCTTATACGCATTTTTCTGGGCGTCGGTCACACTGTTTCCCAATGCTGTTACACATATCACCCTGCCACCATTTGTAACAACGCTTCCATCACTGAGCCTGGTACCGGCATGAAAAACTTTCGCACCGTCAATCTCTGCTTCTGCAAGCCCTTCGATTTTATCTCCCTTTTTATAGGTATCCGGGTAACCCCCTGCGGCCATCACCACACCAATCGAGGGGCGTGGATCCCATTCAATCACCGCTTTATCCAGCTTTTTATCCAATGCAGAAAGACACAATGCCACCAGATCTGACTGCATTCTCATCATAATGGGCTGTGTTTCCGGGTCACCAAAACGGCAGTTATATTCCAGCACTTTTGCAGTACCATCTTCAGCGATCATGAGGCCCGCGTAGAGAAAACCCGTGTACTCATTCCCTTCCTGCGCCATACCATCAACCGTCGGACGAATCACATGGCGCATAACCCAGTCATCGATCTCCGGTGTTACCACAGGTGCCGGGGAATAGGCTCCCATTCCACCGGTATTGGGCCCCTTGTCACCATCATCCCGAGCCTTGTGATCCTGGCTCGTTGCAAAAGGGAGAATATGGGTGCCGTCGACCATCACAATATAGCTGGCTTCTTCACCCGTCAGGAACTCTTCAATGACTACCCTGCTACCTGCCTCTCCGAAAACATTATCCGCCAACATATCCCTTACAGCCGCTTCTGCCTGTTCAACAGATGAAGCAAGAATCACACCTTTCCCTGCAGCCAGACCGTCTGCCTTGACAACAATGGGTGCACCTCTCTGACGAATATAAGCAATAGCCGGCTCAATCTCGACAAAAGTGCTGTATTCAGCCGTGGGTATTTGATGTCGGGCCAGAAAGTCCTTGGTAAAAGATTTCGAGCCTTCCAGTTGAGCTGCACCCTTTTTAGGGCCAAAGCATTTCAGGCCTCGAGACTGAAAGTAGTCGACAATGCCTTCAACCAGTGGCGCTTCAGGGCCGATAATCGTCAGCGAAACCGATGATTTTTCTGCAAAGTCTGCCAGTGCAGCAAAATTCATAACATCAATGTCAATATTTTCAAGTTTTGCTTCTGTGGCTGTGCCAGCATTTCCCGGTGCGACAAACACCTTCTCAACCATCGGGTTGCGAGCCACTTTCCACCCCAGCGCATGCTCTCTGCCTCCGCTACCTACAATCATGACTTTCATAAAAACTCCAGATCAACGCTTTTCTTCGAGGGAAGGGTAAACACGGTAATTATTAATGACGGAAATGCCTTATGCCTGTAAAAACCATCGCCATTCCATGCTCATCTGCCGCAGCGATGACCTCTTCGTCTCTCATCGAACCACCCGGCTCAATAACAGCTGTAATACCTGCTTCAGCTGCGGCATCAATACCATCCCTGAAAGGAAAGAAGGCGTCCGAAGCCATAACAGAACCGGCTACCTCAAGATTTTCGTCAGCCGCTTTGATACCGGCAATCCTTGCACTGTAGACGCGACTCATTTGCCCTGCACCAACGCCGATCGTCTGAGCATTTCTGGCATAGACAATGGCATTCGATTTTACGAACTTGGCCACTCGCCAGGCAAACAACAGGTCTTTCATCTCCCGCTCATCGGGCGCCCTGCGTGTAACCACTTTCAGGTCTGCAGCGGTAATCGAACCCAAATCACGATCCTGCACCAGCAACCCGCCATTGACCCTTTTGTAATCATAGGCGGGTGAAGCTGTATGCCATTGTCCACAACAGAGAAGGCGCACATTTTCCTTGGCAGCAACGATTGCAACAACCTCATCCGCTACAGACGGAGCAATAATGACTTCAACAAACTGCCTTTCAATAATCGCCTTTGCTGTTGGCGCATCCAGTTCACGGTTGAAAGCAATTATCCCGCCAAATGCTGATGTCGGATCAGTTGCATAGGCCAACTCATAGGCCTCCCTGATATTGGTGGCAACAGCCACCCCACAAGGGTTGGCATGTTTGACAATAACGCAGGCGGGTTCATCAAAGCTCTTTACACATTCCAGAGCGGCATCAGTATCTGCAACATTATTATAGGACAACGCCTTTCCCTGAAGCTGCCTGGCTGTTGACACACTCGCCTCCCGCTCATGAGCACTCGCAGACTCGACATAAAACGCCGCTTTCTGATGCGGATTTTCGCCGTAACGCATATCCTGTTTCTTCCGGAACTGGACATTGAAGGTTCGTGGAAAATCTGTCGGCTGCCTGTCATTAACAGCCCTGTCAGCTTGAATTGATCGATGATTGTCATCAACCAGACGACCGAGATAGTTCGCTATCATGCCGTCATAGGCGGCTGTATGCTCGAACGCCTTGACCGCCAAATCAAAGCGTGTGCCAATGGTCAGTGCGCCCTGATATTCCTTCATTTCATCCAATACAGCATCATAGTCGGCCGTATTTACCACAATCGCCACATCCTGGTGGTTCTTGGCAGCAGACCTGACCATCGTCGGCCCGCCAATATCAATATTTTCTATCGCGTTTTCCAGTGTACACCCGGGCCTCGCTACCGTTTCAGCAAAGGGGTAAAGATTAACCACAACCATGTCAATCGGTGCTATGCCATGCGCGGCCATCACTTCGTCATCCTGTCCGCGCCTGCCCAGAATACCACCGTGAATCAACGGGTGAAGCGTTTTAACCCGTCCATCCATCATTTCAGGAAAACAGGTATGCGCTGAAACTTCCTTCACACTAACGCCGTTTTCCACAAGCAGCCTGAAAGTGCCACCGGTAGAAAGCAGTTCAACACCATATGCCTGCAATGCCTTGGCCAGAGAAACAATCCCGGTTTTATCCGACACGCTAAGCAGTGCCCTTCTGATTTTTCTGACTGAATCAGTCGATTTTGTCACCATCAATTAACCTCGAATTTATGTGATTGTGCCGATAATCAAATCGGCAACCGGTAAGAAAACATCGTCTGGATGCAATCGTTGAAACAGATTTATAACAGGTTATGAAACTTCAGTTTTTTGCGGAGCGTTCCGCGATTCAGGCCCAAAACTTCTGCCGCCCTGGACTGATTATTATCACAATAGTCGAGTACAACTCTGAGAAGAGGTTCCTCCACCTCATTCATCACCATTTCATACACACCTGAACTTTCAAAACCGTTCAGCATTTCAAAGTAACGACTCAATGTAGCTTCAACACTGGCACTCAAGGTATCTTTTACAAGATTTCCGGGAGACACCCCATACGCTTCCTGGCCCGATGCTCCCGAGTCTGACTGGTTTTTTTCCTTAGATGCCGCTGGGCCTGAATGTGTAACCGCAAAATCCCTTTTTGTCATACGATAAACACCCTTATTCATGCAACTTTTACCAACAGCTCGCCGCTGAAAGCGGCAATGGTTTCATACTGTTCATTGGCGGTCTGTAATCGATAAAACTTCTGCTTGACAGTTCTGGCAAACGCCGTGGACAGGAAATGATCGCTTTCCAGCCCGTCAAAGTACCATCCCATATGTTTCCGGGCGATTTTCACGCCGGAAATCTCCCCATATAAAAGATGAATTTCACGCAAATGCTTTTCCATTGTAGAAAGCCTGATTTGCAATGGGGGTCCAGGTGGCAAACTTCCGGTTTTCAAAAATGTATCCACAGAACGGAATAACCAAGGGCGCCCAAGGACGGGCCTGCCCAACATTACTGCCGATGCACCTGTATACTTTAAAACATCCCTCGCCTTGAAGGGGCTGTCAATATCGCCGTTGGCGATAACAGGAATATCAACACTCCTGACAACAGCCGCAATAGTATCGTACTCAACTTCGGAATGGTAACCACAGGCGCGAGTTCTGCCGTGTAATGCCATCGCTTTTATACCCCGATCCTCTGCAATTCTGGCGATACTTGCCGCATTACGATTTTCTGTGCTCCAGCCAGTTCTTGTTTTCAAGGTAACAGGCACATCTACAGACGACACCACTTTATGAAGGATATTATCAACCAGCTTTTCGTCCCGAAGCAACGCGGAGCCCGCCGCTTTTTTACACACTTTTTTAGCGGGACAGCCCATATTAATGTCAATGATCTGCGCCCCCCGGCGAACCGCTTCTCGCGCAGCTGCAGCCATCATTTCCGGCTCTGAACCGGCAATCTGAACACATCTGGGCTCAACATCCTTTGAGAAATCAAGCCGGCTCATACTTTTCGCGGTATGCCATAAATGCTGCTGGCTTGTGAGCATTTCTGTCGTCACCAAGCCTGCTCCGAAATCCCTGCAAACCTTTCTGAAACCACTATCTGTCACGCCCGCCATCGGAGCCAACACGGCATAGCTTTCAATCGAATAAGGGCCTACCTTATACACGAACCTGAACCACGACTTTACTTGTCCTGATGCCTGGATACTTCGAGTAAATAGCCAACGGCCTTTTCACCCGGATCCATAACTTCCAGCGTAATGTGGATCGACTTGGCTACCGGCATCAGACTGTCTGCAGATACCTCCCCACCCAGATATTCTTCAGGCATAAATCGTCTGCTGGCTACCGGAATTTTGAAAGTATCGTTAAAAAACAACTCTATCGGTGGGTAAGGCTGAACAAAATTTGCTGTATTGACAAGAATGGCATCGACTACCAAAACATGCTTGTAAGCGGGGTGAGACCTGACAACAAGATTCTTGGTTTTAATGAGCGACCTGTCAACCTGATCAGGTAATTTACAGCCTATCACGCCACAGGCCTTCTCATACCAGGGACGATAAGCATTCTCTTTCGAGAGATGTTCATAATTATAGTAAGCATACTGCCCCACAAACACTCCGGCCATCAGCAAACACAGGCCTAGCCATATCAGTGGTTGTATCAGATCTTTTGAAGCGTAGTTCCATGAAACATCTACGGGTTCGGGCTCAATATTTGACAATAGCCTTTTGTTGTCAAATTCATCTTCATCATCATCCTGATCCAGACCCAAATCGCGTTTTGCATCGGAGTGCTCATTAACGAGCAGCTTCTCCATCAATGCCTGATTATCATTATCGCTATCGAGTTCATCAGCATCCAGATCCGCTTCAAGATTTGCAGAGAAGCTATCAAGATCATCGAAGTCGTCCAGCCCGTCATCGTCCAGCCCAAGATCATCCAGACTTTCGCTACCGGGTTCTCCTTCATCAAGACCGCCGTCCTCATCGACACCTGCCTTGGCGGGAGCCACTGTTTCACGAGTCGTTGCAGTATTTCTTTCAGTATTTATATCTGTGATGTTTTGCCCGGATGGTGCTTCAGCTGCATCCACACCTTCAGCATCTATATCATCATCAAGCGAACCTTCTTCGAGCTCCTCTTCGAAATGAGCATACTCCTCGTCTTCCTGAGCAGTCTCTTGCTTCAATGAAGGTGGTGGCTCATCCTCAAGATCATCCAGCAAGCCTTTTGCCCACTCCTCATCGGGCGCATCCTCCTCTTCTTCATCATCTATGCCTGTATCTTCAGATTCAGCCAGCAGGTCGTCAAGATTCGCAAAATCGTCATCATCCTCAGGGGTCGCTTCTACCGATGGCTTTTCTTCATCTTCATCTGAATAACGACGATCTTCATCATCATCGTCTATACCTTCATCTATTCCGGATGTCTGATCTTCACGGGCTTTCAAATCAACTGTTGAAGACCGGGACATGAAGTCCTCGGCACTCTGGCTGTCAATACTGGCCTGATCAAAACTGAAACCGGATCCTTTCTCCGCTTCACCAGACTGCTCTTGCTTGTTTCCTCCACCAACAGCGGGGTGAACCCAATGCTCATCGGCCTTGAATACATGCAGGCAGGAACCGCATCGCACCATTCCCTTGGCGGCAGAAAACTGCTCCGGGGTAAGACGAAAAGCGGCGCTACATTGCGGACAACGCGTTAACATGTCACTCATGATTTCATCCTGTTTTTCAGGCTTCCATTATATAAACTTTCAAACCAGCCCTGTGTGGCATCTATTCTGCAAGCAGTTCTATACATCTGCACCTGTGTTTCAGCTCTCCAGATTGATGCGCCGGTTAACCGTAAAAACTCAACAGCAAGTATAAGCCTCTTCAGCCAAAACGATGCCCTTTTAACAGAACCCAGCCTTCTTTTATTTCAGGTTCTTCAAATTGACACCACGACGAATAAGCCTTAACAACATCATCCATTTGCTCTTCAAGCACTCCTGACAAAATCAGACAACCTTTTTGCCTGAGTTGGGCCGCCAGAAATGGCGCCAATTCTATCAATGGCCCGGCAAGAATGTTGGCCATAACAAGGTCAAACTGCCCGCTATCTGACAGCAGGAATTCATCGACACTCATCTCATTGACAACTGCATCAACACGATTAAGAAGAGCATTTTCACGCGTTGCCAGAATCGCCTGCGGGTCATTATCCACTGCCAGCGTCATTTTTGCACCCAGCAAGGCGCTGGCAATCGCTAGCACGCCTGAACCACAGCCGTAGTCCAGTGCTGTCCAGTTCGGCTGCATATGACTATCCAGCCATTTGAGACAAAGCTCGGTCGTTGGATGAGTGCCCGTACCAAAAGCAAGACCGGGGTCAAGCATAAGGTTCACCGCTGTTGCGTCAACCGGATCAGACCAGCTGGGACATATCCAGAGCCGACGACCAAAACACATAGGCTGAAAGCGGTCCATCCAGACACGCTGCCAATCCTCGTCGGGTACAATTTCGGTCGCAAGATAAGCGCAGTTGTTCAAGGCCGGGTTCTGCTGAATGCCGGTCACCACCTGGTCGGTATCAACACCTGTCTCAAACAGCGCCCCCATGACAACGGTATCCCAAAGCGGCATTTCACCGACTCCGGGCTCAAGCAAGGGCTGATCCTCTGCATCTTCAAGACTCACCGTCAATGCGCCCGCCCCAAGCAATACATCTTCCAGTAATTCTAGCTGGTTTTTCGTAGTATTGAATGAAAGCTTCACCCAGCTCATGATTCAAGTGTCATCGCTTATCACTTTTACGCGCACCTGCATGGCTTCAACGCTCAAGTTTCTTTTCAAGGTAATGAATGTTGACACCGCCTTTAATAAAAGCAGAATCACGCACCAGTTCCATCTGCAAGGGAATGTTGGTACGAATGCCTTCTACCAGCGTTTCATCAAGAGCATTGCGCATTCTGGCAAGAGCAACTTCCCTGCTCCTGCCAAAAGTAACAACTTTGGCTATCAATGAATCATAATTCGGCGGTACGCTATAACCACTGTACAAATGAGAATCAACTCGCACACCGTTCCCGCCTGGTGCATGAAAATGTTCGATTTTACCCGGGCAAGGCATAAAGGTTTTTGGGTCTTCGGCGTT
>JAGRJA010000491.1 GCA_020443005.1 Pseudomonadales bacterium | reverse complement strand
TTACGCCATGCGAGAAAATGTAAACCTGTTTTACCCGCCCAGTGAAGTTGTGTCCGGTGTTGCACCAAAGGATACACAAATCAGGGTAGGCGGCTTTGTTGTTGAAAACAGTATTAATCGTTCCGAACAGGATCTGACCGTTACCTTCCAGTTGACCGACGGTTCTTCCCGTATCACCGTTAGTTATGAAGGTATTTTGCCTGACTTGTTCAGTGAAGGAGAGGCTGCCATCGCCAAGGGCAAACTGAATCAACAAAACATACTCGTCGCTACAGAGGTGCTGGCCAAGCATGATGAAAACTATACGCCTCCCGAAGTAGAGGACACAGCCGTAAGGGAAAAAAAGGTCTATGACCAGGGTGGCCGGGAGTGATGATCCCCGAGCTTGGTCATATCGCTCTGATTGTCGCCCTTTGTGTATCGTTTATACTGGGGTTGCTACCCTTGCTGGGGGTGGCCAGGAATAACAGAGTCTGGATGTTGAGCGGGCAGTCATTGTCAGTGCTGATGTTTTTGATGACTACCTGCAGTTTTGCCTGCCTCAGTTATGCCTTTCTCACCGATGACTTCTCTGTGCGTTATGTGGCTGACAATTCCAATACCTTGTTGCCAATACAGTACAAGTTCAGCGCAGTATGGAGTGCTCACGAAGGCTCGTTGCTGTTATGGGTATGGTTGTTAACGGCCTGGACGGCAGCCGTTGCATGGTTTGGCCGCTTTTTACCGTTGCAGATGCACGCCCGTGTATTGGCGGTGTTGGGGTTGATAGCTTCCGGTTTTTTCCTGTTCACCTTGCTGACTTCTAACCCGTTTGCCCGTAATTTTCCATTTCCGCCAGCTGAAGGTGCTGACCTTAACCCGTTGTTGCAGGATTTTGGTCTCGTCATACATCCGCCCGTTTTATATCTCGGTTATGTTGGTTTCTCGGTAGCTTTTGCCTTTGCCATTTCAGCCTTGCTCGGTGGCAGGCTGGATGCCAGTTGGGCGCGCTGGGCACGCCCCTGGACCATGGCGGCATGGATGTTTCTGACACTGGGCATTGCGCTGGGCAGCTGGTGGGCTTACTACGAGCTGGGGTGGGGCGGCTGGTGGTTCTGGGACCCTGTTGAAAATGCCTCGTTTATGCCCTGGCTAACCGGTACAGCGCTGATTCATTCGCTGGCCGTGACTGAAAAACGCGGGGTATTTAAAAGCTGGACGGTGCTTCTGGCCATTTTTACTTTTTCGCTCAGTCTGCTGGGCACTTTTCTTGTGCGATCGGGTGTGTTGACCTCGGTTCATGCTTTTGCAACGGACCCGGAGCGAGGTTATTTTATTCTTGCTTTTCTGGGGTTGGTGGTCGGCGGTTCGTTGTCGCTGTTTGCCATCAAGGCACCTGAGCTCAAGTCAATTGTCAGGTTTGACTGGGTATCAAGAGAAGTATCATTATTGTTGAATAACCTGGTGCTGGTTGTTGTGATGACGATTGTGCTTCTGGGAACATTGTACCCCTTGATCGCAGATGCCTTGCAGTTGGGGAAAATTTCTGTAGGTCCACCGTATTTTAATTTCTTCTTTATTCCACTGATGTTTTTGTTGTTGCTGATTTTACCTGTTGGCTCTCGCTTGCGCTGGAAAAGTACCCGCCAGCGTTATCTGGCTAATCTTTTCAAAAAACCGCTTTTTATCGCCCTTATACTCACCCCCGCTGTTTCTTTTGTGGCAACGGGCCTATGGCTTTGGCAGGCCTTGCTTGCTACCTTTCTGTTCAACTGGGTTGTGATTCATACTGTTGATGACTGGTTTTTCCAGACCCGGACTGCATCGTCTTTTCTGGCACGCTTTCGCAAACCCGGTTTATCCTATTACAGTATGTTTTTTGGTCATCTGGGTATTGCAGTCTGTGCCCTGGGTATCGCCTATACAGCCTTGTTAAGTCAGGAAAAAGATGTGCGTATGGAGGCCGGCAAGCACCAAACGCTGGGTGGATACGAATTTGTCTTTGAGAAACTTGAACAGGTGCAGGGGCCAAATTATTTTGCTGACAGGGCGACGGTGACGATTTATCAAAACGGTGAACCGCTTGCCGAACTCAAGCCTGAAAAGAGGCGATATTTCAGTGGTCGGGGGCAAATGATGACGGAAGCCGGTATTCGGGCTGGTCTGTTCCTTGATTTGTATGTGGCAATGGGCGAGCCACTTGATGACAGTCGCCAGGTCTGGGCAATGCGCCTGTATTTGAAACCCTTCGTGCGTTGTGTCTGGCTGGGGGCGCTGATTATGGCGCTGGGTGCCTGTATGTCGCTTCTGGACAAGCGTTATCGCTTTCGCGAGGTAGCTGAGGGCTGAGAGATGATGAAAAAACTGTTTTATTTTCTGCCTTTGGTGTTCTTTTTTGTGCTGGCTGCCTTTCTGCTGAAAGGGCTCGAACTGGATCCCTCCGCGATGCCTTCGGCATTGATCGATAAACCGGTTCCTTCTTTTCAACTGGATACCCTGGAAAGTGACACGGTGATGACTGAAAAGGACCTGACTTCGAAAGTGCTGCTTCTCAATGTCTGGGCCACCTGGTGCGTTTCCTGTCGAATTGAGCACCCGTATCTGCTGAAAATGGCAGAAACAGGCGTCAATATAGTCGGCCTCAATTACAAGGATAACGACGAGCAGGCGCGTGCCTGGCTTGCAGAACTGGGTAACCCCTACCTGTTTAACCTTCGCGATAATAACGGCAAGCTGGGCTTGGATCTTGGTGTTTTTGGTGCACCTGAAACCTTTGTGATTGATAAGCGTGGAGTGATTCGTTTCAGACATGTGGGCGTGATTGACGATCGTATCTGGACAGAGATTCTCAAGCCTGTGGTTGATCAACTGACCAGTGAGCGCTGAAGGTGTACGGCAACCTTGCGCAAAATGCCGGCTTTTCGAAAATGCTGTGCCCGGCTTTGTCTTCTTCTCCTTATGCTGGCTTTCGCCTCTGGCTATTTCTACGCTGTTTGATTGTATTTGCCTCGCTCGTTTTTTTTCAGCATGCCATGGCTGCAGAGTCCGAATCATTGTTGCAAGATACGGGCTTTGAGCGTGGTTTGCAGGTGATGGCAAATGTTCGCCATCCCTATACACGAGGTGAAATCGAAGAAGATGTTCTTGTTGCAAAAACCGGCAAGCTTTCGCCGGTATGGCGTTTGAATCAGTGGTATAACACCTATTCAATCATGGATGCACTGCCGATCATGCTTGAAAAGGGAGGCGTGCGCTGGGAACTTGTCAAACCGGTTGACGGTGTCAGTCAGTTTTTCAAATCGGTGACACTCGCTCCTGATAATAGCGAAAGGGGCGATGTTATTCTTTCCCAAAATGCATTCGCGGAATACGCGCTTGCAAAACGGGAGCAAAGGGAAGCTGGAAAAGCTTCACTGTATATCGACTCCCTCGAGGAGGGTTGGCCACACCTTTTGTTGGCACAATCACTGAAAAGTGAACGCTTGTCAAAATTCAGTGCGCTTCATTTTTCACTGGATGCAAGGTTGTTGGGCCATCGAGCCAATATACATGAGGGTTATCAGAAGAGTTTGCACGCTGCCCGTTTTGTGGTTGCCATTTCTGTTCAGAACACACTTTCACAGAATAACCTGTGGCTGATGTTACCTGTCTATGACAGCCGCTTTCCATTTTCCGGCTTCGGGTGCCGCAAGTGTCTTGATGATGGCGAGGAAAATTGTTACTGGCCAAAAACACGCCGTGACAAAGGGCGTTGGCTGTGCCCGCTTGATGGCGAAAATTGGCAAAGGAATAGCACCAAACTGGGTACCAACAGTTTGTTGTTTCGCGTGCCGACAAAGGCGTTGACACAGGGTGATATACACAGTGGTGAGTGGGTACACTTTGAGTCAAACCTGATGCCCTACATCGAGGAGGCCATTCAGGCAGCCAGGGATTCAAAGAAAACCAGTGGTTTTTCAGGTGATTTGCATCGTTATCGTATTACACTCTTTACCCTTGGTTGGGAAATCACAGGCCTTGATGAGGCATCTGTGCAGATTAAAAACCTGCAGTTTAATGCGGTGAGAAAGCCGCGAAAAATTTCCGGCCATAAATTCATTTTTCACGATTAAGCCAGCGTGAAAGCATTTTCGAGGTGACATATGCTGGGCAAAATTATTATACCCGAGAGCGATGAATCGCTTGTGGGTCGAGAGCAGCCGATGGCGTTAACCGGCATACATGCCGTCAACGGGCGCGTGATCCGGCCACCTTTTGTAGATGGGTTGAACAGTGTCTTTTTTGGAATGGGGTGCTTCTGGGGGGCTGAGAGACTGTTCTGGCAGCAACCCGGTGTTTTTTCTACAGCGGTGGGTTATGGCGGTGGTACAACGCTTAACCCGTTGTATGAAGAGGTCTGCAGTGGTCGAACAGGTCATACCGAACTGG
>JAGRJA010000490.1 GCA_020443005.1 Pseudomonadales bacterium | reverse complement strand
CAATGCTTCAAAAATATCGGCAACAGCCATCATTCTTGCGGGAACTGACATCTCATTCCGGGTCAGCCCTTTGGGGAAGCCCGACCCATCCATTTTCTCATGATGACCACCAGCATACTCACTTACACGCCTGAGGCCCTTGGGAAAAGGTAGCGATTCAAGCATATCAATAGTCACCTGCATATGATTATTGATCATGTCGCGTTCATCCTGTGTCAGGGTACCTCTTTCAATAACGAGGTTTTTAACTTCAAACTCGGTGAGTAACGGTTGCTCTTTACCTTCAGCGTCGATCCATTGTTGCAACGCAAGCGCGCGCACCCGCTCCTGATCTTCCTGCGACATAAACTCGCCACCCTTGTTGGCGCGATTTATGAATTGGCGATTATCCTCAATTTCAGTCAGCTGTTGCTCAAGGGCAATTTCTATAGCCGATCTTTTATCGGGTTGTTCAATCATTTTCTCAAGAGCTACCACACGAGCATGCTGTTTGATCGTGGCAAACCTTGCGTTAATTTCATTGATACCATCATTCATCACATGTAGCTTTGTCGCCTTATCGAGAATCCAGTCCGGGGTAGCCAGTTTTCCACAGTCATGAAGCCAGGATGCCACCCGCAACTCATACCACTCCTCTTCATTCAGGTTAAAGTCTTTGAATTTATCCTGATCTTCACAGGCTGCCTGAGCAATCAATTCCATTAACAGGGGTATTCTTTGGCAATGGGCGGATGTTTGTGGCGACTTTGCATCGATGGCCTGGGCGATACACTGGATGAATGCATCGAGAAGATTCTTCAAGTCTCGCAACAACAGCTGGTTATTCAGCGCGATAGCGGCATAGGATGCCAAAGCCTTGACAATCGGCTCAATGCGTCTGGAAAAAGGAATAAATGTGCCGTCATCAATATCCTTGGCATTAATCAGCTGCAAAACACCAATCACATCATTTTCGTGATTCATCAAGGGAACGGTTAAAAACGATTTCGAATGATAATTATTTTGCTTGTCGAAATTCTTGGCACCGGTGAAATCAAACTTTGTTTCCTTGTAGACATCCTTGATATTGACTACTTCCTTTGTAATGGCCGAATAGCTCGCAATGTGGTTTACATTTTGGGAACCATCCTCCCGAATAACAGGGATGGGCGGGAAATCCAGCGGATTACCACTAACCCCCCCCATGTCAACACCCAGCGAATCATTTCTGACATGTGTAAAATCAAGGTAGCTGGCGTTTTCTTCCTGGCGATAGAGGTAAAGGGTTCCACCATCCGCACGCGTAATCGATTGCGCTTCACGCAGGATACGATCAATCAGGTGCGAAGTGCTTGGTTCAGAGGAGAGCTCAACAAGCAAGTCTTTCTGCTCAAGCTCTTTCGCTTTCAATTGACTCTCTAGTGCCATTGCCGCGAAGGCAGCAAGCACTTCAATAACAGGTTCAATTTCCTTGTCAAAACTGACAATTTTCTTTTTATCTTCGGACAAAGCATTAATAAGCTGGATGACGCCTATAACCTTGTTCTCTTCATTTTTGAGAGGAATGGTCAGAAAAGATTTCGACTTGTAGCCTAACTGCTGGTCAACTTCCCGGGTGCCTGAAAAATCAAACTCCTCGTTATTATAGGCGTCGACGATGTTGGCAATATTCCCGGTCAATGCAACATGACTGACAACATTGCGATGATTGGGGCTGCCATTCATAAAAAGAGGTACGGGCTTGAAATTAACTTCTGCACCGGTTTCAATTCGCCCCTGCGAGATATGAAGCGAATAGTTTTTTACTATCGTAAATTCAAGAACCTGCTGCCCTTCCTGCTCAACCAGCATGTACACAGTTCCACCGTCGGCGTTACTGATGTATTGAGCCTCATCCAGAATTTCTTCAAACAATGCATAAATATCACGCTCCGCCGTGATACTTAATGCCGTTCTGATCAAGCGCTTGTAAAACTGGGTTGGAATTTCCTTTTCAAGTAATTGCCTAATCAAAACTGCTCCTCAATACCTGGGTGATATGCTGTGTTGGGGGGGTTAGTCGGTTTTTTCCCTGATGACAAATGCATTGATATTATTTTGTCTCAATAAATGCGCTGCCAGATCACTACGCTTGCCACCCTCTTTACTGATCAGGTAGGTGGCGTCAAAGTCAAGCTCCTTCAATTCGGATCTCAACATGGCCAAAGGTATGTTTTGACTCTGGTCCGAGTGCTCATGGTCGTACTCTTCGGAAGATCGAATATCAAGCAGAATATAGCTTTTGTCATTCCTGATCTTTTCATCGGCTTCCTGCGGGGTTATGTATTCAACAATTGAATCCTTAAGCAATCGCTTGAAATCCTCTTTTTCAAGCGTTGACAAAAGGCCGTCCGACAGCATTTTCACCGTGGCAGATCTTGGCACATCGGAAACAAGCGCATCCTCACCAAAATAGTTGCCCGCTTTCAGTTCTGCAACCTTGCCAACACCATCCTTGAGGACTTCTGCCTCACCCTGAACAATGACATAAAACTTGTCACCTT
>JAGRJA010000489.1 GCA_020443005.1 Pseudomonadales bacterium | reverse complement strand
TGTTTTTTGCATAGCAGCCATTCGTAAAAACTTTTATATGTACTACCTTTATTTTGACCCGCACTTATAATGGTGGTTTTTTCAAAACCGGCATCATCATGTCTATCGATCAGGTCTTCCCTGAAATTTATCAGGAACAACTTAACAGGAAAAAACAGCAACTTGAACAGCAGTTTCATCCGTTTTGGACGAAGCCGATAACGGCGTTTGCATCCGAGACGGCGCATTATCGCATGCGTGCAGAGTTCAAAATCTGGCACGAAGCAGATACTGCCTATTACGCCATGTATAAACCTGGCGAATACAAGCAACCCTTCATTATTGAGTCATTTCCGGTAGCCAGCAAATCGATCAATCAATTAATGCCAACCTTGCTCGATGCAATCAATGGCTGTGATGTTCTGAAAAAGCGTCTTTTCCAAATCGAATTCCTGTCATCACAGAGCGGCGAAATGGTCGTGTCGTTACTCTATCACAAGACATTGGATGAACACTGGCAAATGGCTGCTGACAGGATCGCCAACAAAATCAGCATCTCGATAATCGGTCGCAGTCGCAAACAGAAGCTGGTGATCGGCAATGATTTTGTCATAGAAACACTGCATGTGGGCCAGCAAAACTGGCACTACAAACAAATTGAATCGTCATTCACGCAACCCAATGCCGGCATTAACGAAAAAATGATCAATTGGGCTTTGCAACACTGCAGAAATGAAAATCAGGGTTCAGTCAGTGATTTACTTGAACTCTATTGCGGTAATGGCAATTTCACGATTCCCCTGTCTGCTTGTTTCAGGCAAGTGCTGGCAACCGAGATCTCCAAAACTTCGGTAAATGCAGCACTCCACAACACTGCCATGAATCAGCGTGAGAATATCAGCATTGCCAGGCTTTCCAGTGAAGAAATAAGTGAAGCATTGGCGGGCAAACGCTCTTTCAGAAGGCTGACATCTGCCGGAATCAACATTGAAAATTATGATTTTTCGACAGTGCTGGTTGACCCGCCCAGAGCCGGGCTCGATAAAACAACGATAGATCTGATTCGGCAGTTCGACAATATTCTCTATATTTCATGTAACCCGGAAACATTGAACAAAAACCTCGAACTGCTTAAAGCCACGCATGCGGTTGAAGACTTCGCCTTTTTTGATCAGTTCCCTTACACAAATCATTGTGAATGTGGTGTTAAACTGAAATCGCTGAATCGCGCACATAACATCTAAGGGATAATCCAACATGCCCAAGCTGGATCTACTGAAAATTGTCAGGGAAATACAGGATAAACTGCAGCTTGACGGTGGTGATTTGCAACAGAATCGTCTCGCATTTGATCGACATGGAGCCATCGCCGCTTTGCCTGAACCCTGCAAGATTACCCCTGTAAGTCTCAATGAAAAACTCACTGGCGAATGGATTGATGCCCGTACCATCGTTGGGGAAGCCGATACCGTATTACTTTATTTACATGGCGGCGGCTTCAGTGTCGGGTCGGCAACTTCTCACCGCCAACTGACAGCCTATATTTCCAGAGCTGCAGAAAGCAGCGTGTTGAGTCTCAATTATCGACTGACTCCCGAACACCGCTTTCCCGCCGCGCTCGAAGACACGCTAACGGCCTATGAATGGCTGATTGCACAGGGTTACCCTCCTCAAAAAATCGCAATTGCCGGCGACTCGGCTGGCGGTGGCCTTGCCATGGCAAGTCTGCTGGAAATCCGAAACAGGAAGCTGCCCCAGCCCGGTGGTGCAGTCGGTATTTCCCCGTGGCTGGATCTATTGTGTACC
>JAGRJA010000488.1 GCA_020443005.1 Pseudomonadales bacterium | reverse complement strand
TGTTTCGAGGTCGGCAAGCACTTCACGGAAAACGGGAATCCGGTTGTAGTTTTGGGCGGCGAGTTGCCGGAATGTCTGGATGTTCATTGATATACCTTGCGTATGGGTTTTGATAAAGGCTTTTTGCCGGTCAACAGCGTTTGGCAAGACGGGCGGTTAACTTTGTGCCAGTGTTTTCAGGCACAGGAAAGCTAGCCACGCCAACGCAAGGTGTTGTTGTGGGTTCGGGTGAAGAGAGTGAAGCAGCCGGTTAGTGACACGTGTTTACTCGTTTGCTTTGCCATGTAAGCGCACAAGTTTAAAGGATGAGACCCGTTGAGAAAAGACTTTTACTTGCCAGTGTTTATTCGTCTTCTCCGAAACGATCGCTGATCAGCTCACAAAGGGCATTCAGGGCATCGAGGGCATCGTCTCCATCGCAGCAAATCTTGAGTTCGCTGCCTTTTGCCGCAGCCAGTAACATCAGCGACATAATGCTTTTGCCGTCAACCGTTTTTTCGCCGTTTTTCGATACCTGGATACTACAGCCGAAACGGCTCGCCGTACTGGCAAATTTTGAAGCGGCGCGGGCATGCAGGCCGAGTTTGTTGATAATTTCGATGGTTGTCGATTCCATGTTAATGAAGCTCCCTGTGCCTGACCTGTACATTGGAGAGTTTAGCCTGAAAATAGTTGTGCAATTCTTCGCACAAAAAAACCGAGCGGTGTTTGCCGCCGGTGCAGCCGATGGCTACGGTAAAATAGGTGCGATTGTTTTGCTGGTATTTGGGCAGCCAGTTGTCGATAAAGTTTTTGATATCCTCCAGCATCTGCCGGACTTCGGCTTCCCTTTTCAGGTGAAGAATAACGGGCTCGTCCTTGCCGTTATATTTGCGCAGTTCGGGGTGCCAGTAGGGGTTGGGTAGGCAGCGGACATCGAACACAGTATCGGCATCAAGTGGAATGCCGCGTTTGAAGCCGAATGACTCGAAGAGCAGGGCAATATTACCGTCACGGCTTCCGGATACCCGTTGACGGATGCGGTCGCGCAATTCATAAAGGTTAAGATTGGTAGTGTCAATGATCAGGTCTGCGCGACTGGCGACCGGCTCAAGCAAATCGTGTTCCATGGCAATCGCTTCGCTAAGGCCAATGTCGTGATCGCTGAGCGGGTGTTTGCGCCGGGTTTCACTGTAGCGTTTTATCAGGGTGTAATCCTGGGCATCCAGATAGATGATTTCCATACTGATGGTGAGCGGTTTGATGGAAGCCAGTACCGCAGGAAACTCTGCCAGCGCTTCCGGCATATTGCGCACATCAATGCTGGCAGCAATTTTAGTGGGGGAATCGGAACCGGATGTCATTTTTTCAACGAGTGAAGGCAGCAGTGTGACAGGCAGGTTATCGATACAATAGAAACCTTCGTCTTCAAGTACATGAAGTGCGGTATTTTTTCCGGAGCCGGAGCGCCCGCTGATGATCACCAGTCTCAAAATTTGCCTTTTAGATTTGCGGTTTGTTGCCTGTACTCAGTGTCTGGCAGATTGCTTGCCTGCCGGTGAGAGCACGATCTGCTGATTTCTGTATTTATTTTCAGCGATAGCCTCAGGCATAGTTTGCAATGTGCGCGGGAATAAGTCCAATCCGGTTTGTTTTTTCAGGCGTTGTCTTGCCTAGATTGACAGTTTTTTGAAAATGAATTCGGGTATATGGCGAATCACAAGCATGATATAACGCCAGAACCAGGGGGTGTAGAGGCTGCTCTTCCCTTTGATGATGGCATTTTCGAGATCGCTGGCCACGACATCGGCATCGGCCCAAAGCGGGCCGCTCTGGTCAAAGCCTGTTGTCATTGGCGTTCTGATAAAGCCGGGTTTTACCGTAACGACCTGTACGCCGGTTTTGTTGAGGCGATTGCGCAGGCCGTCACAAAATACACTGACCGCCGCTTTTGCCGAGCCATATACATAGTTTTTCTCGCGACCACGATCACCGGCGGGTGAAGAAATCAGCAGCAAGGAGCCCTTGCCCTGTTCCGCAAACTTTTCACCCAGCACTGTTGCCAACTGTATAACACTGAGCGCGTTGACCTGAAAACTCTCCTGTAAATAGGCAAGGTCGGTATGACTGCGTTTTTCATCGGTCAGTACGCCCTGTGCGAGGAGGGCAATATCGAAGCCTGAAGCCTGTTGCCAGGCCTGGTTTACTGTTGCGGTGTAATCATGTCGTGAAGAAAAATCGATGACCACTGTTTCGACTGAGCTTGCCCCACGCGCAAGCAGGTCGTCTTTCACAATAGCCAGTTTTTCAGGGTTTCGCCCCAGCAGGCAGAAGTGAGCACCCTGAACGGCATAACGCCTTGCAAAGGCATGAGCAATGGCTGATGTGGCACCGCTGATAAAAATTTTCTTGCTCATGTGGCTTGTCCTTCAGGCTTGTTGTTTGAAACACGGCGCCAGAAACTGGAGGAAAACGCCGGGTCGATATGCGGTCGGAAAGTCTCAAGTTGCGGGAAGCTGTTCGCAAACATTTCAGCGGACATCCGCGCATCCTTGGCAGGGTAAATGGCACCCTGGCTTTCCCGTACAATCTCGTCGAGACTGGAAAGCAATGCCAGCGTTTCTCTGCCCCGATTGGGGAAATCGAGGGCAAGTGTCATACCCTTGCGAGGGAAGGACAGCATGCCGGGAGATGTTGTTCCCCCCAGCTCCTTGAGCACGCTTAAAAAAGAAGCCTGCCCAGAATGGCTGATTTTCTTGAGCAGGGCAAACAGCGCGTCGCGGGCGTCCTTCACCAGCACACATTGATACTGCAGAAAGCCGCGTCTGCCATAAATACGATTCCAGTGATGCAGGCTGTCGAGCGGGTAAAAAAAACGGTCATAGTCAATGCGGCTGTTTTTTTGCCTGGCCATCAGTTTTCGATAATAAACGGCGTTGAAGGCTTTTACAGTGTGCCGGTTAAGACAGCCGTTGGGCAAAAAAAACGGTACCGATTTTTTGGGGCGAATGTTTGCGCTTTGGGGCAAGTGTTTGCTGCGGCAATGATTGGCGCGGGAAAATATACCCCGGCCTATTGATGAACCCGATGCCAGGCAGTCGATCCAGGCAACGGTATATTGATGGCTTTCTCTGGAAGCCCTGAACAACTCGAGCATGTCGTCGAGATGATCACAGGTGAACGATTCATCTTCCAGAAAAGCATTGTTCACCGGTATCAGCTGAATTTCAGCCCAGCTGATCAGGCCGGTTAAGCCGAGCCCACCAATCGTGGCTGAAAAAAGTGCCGGGTTTTCTGTGGCAGAACACAGCAGGCGCTCGCCGCTGCTTCGGAGCAATTCAAAGCAGCGCACATGGCAACCAAAAGAGCCATCGCGATGGTGGTTTTTGCCGTGAACATCGTTGGCGATTGCGCCGCCGATTGTGACGAATTTGGTGCCCGGCGTAACCGGTAAAAACCAGCCGTGTGGCAGTGTCAGGTCAATCAGTGAAGCAAGGGAGACGCCACCTTCGCAGCGCAACAGACCTGTTTCCCGGTTGAAAGCGATCAGGTTTTGCAGGGCGCTGGTGTGAATCAGTGTGCCGTTCTCATTCAGACAGCTGTCACCATAACTGCGACCCATGCCGTAGGGTAGGAGTGAGGCTTGCGCAGGCAGTGCCTGATAACGCCATTCGGGTGAATGGCATTTATGTGCATAATGAAAATAGTTACCCCAGGAGGCCAGAGAAGCTGCATTTTTTTGCATTGTTGCGGGTATTGTCACGGTGGCCGGGTTCAGAAGAATGTGCCCGAGATCATGATGGCAACTGCCAATGCCATGATGCCCCAGCTTACCCGGTCTTTGAGGGTGAATACCACCGGGTCTTCGTCCATTTTTCCCCTGCCGGTAATCAGCCAGACACGACCTATCCACAACAGAATAACCGGACACAATAACCACAGGTGGCGCGGGCTTTCATACAGCAGGCGGGTGCTGGGGTTGTTGACATAAAATGCCAGTACCAGCACGGCCAGCATCGCACTCGAAGTGCCAAGTGATTGCAGAATCGGCAAATCGAGCGTTGAATAGCCTCTCGTTCTGAGCTCCCTGATCGGGTGATCGGCATCCGATTGGGCATCCTTGTCTTTCAGCAGGTTGAGTAATTCCGACACGCGTTTAACCAGCGCCAGACTGAAAAACAGAAAGGAAGAAAAAGCCAGCAACCAGAAAGACATATCTGTGGAGATGCCGTAAGAGCCGGCAATGACCCGCAGTGTGTACAGACTGGCCAGAACAGTGACATCCATAATGGGAATGTATTTCAGTTTGAAGGTGTACAGATTGGTGGTGATGAAATACACCAGAAGGGCAAACTGAAAGCGTTCCGGCATGAAAAAAGCGATTGTCACCGTGCCGAGAAACAAAGCCAGTGCTGTTTTCAGGCCGGAACAAATTGGCAGCGTGGCCGCAGCGAAAGGCCGGTATTTCTTTTGGTGGTGGGCGCGGTCGGCATCCAGGTCGGAAAGGTCGTTGATGATGTAGGCGAGGGATGCTGCAAAGCTGAAAGCAATAAAAGCGGCAATGGCGGCGAGCACCATGCCAGGGTCAGTGATTTTATGGGCAGCAAACAGGGGTAAAAATATCAGGGCATTTTTGGCCCATTGATAGACGCGAATGGCTTTGACGATTTGGGGGAAAACTGCCGGAGCCTGGTCGAATACCTGATCGAAAGTCTGCTGTTTTTCGAGGGTTGTCTGCAGCTTTTTATTGGCGTTGACCAGAAAGCTGTGCCGGGCCTGCTTCCATACCGGCAGGTCGACCGTGCTGTTGCCGGCATAGTCAAATTGTTTGCTACCAAACAGCGTGGTGAGAAGGTTGGCCTTGTTGCGACCGGTAAGGTTGTATTGCATATTGGTGCCGTGAACTTCGTCAAAAATGCCGAAGTGAGCCGCAATATGTTCAGCCATGCTTTGGTAGCAGCCGGTGACGAGCACCAGTTTTCGGCCCTTGTCGTGCTCGGCTTTTAAAAAAACCAAAAACTGCTCATTGAACGGCAGCTGTGCCACATCGAGCTGGTGATGACCGGAAAGTTGTCGTTTCAGGTAGTGGCGGCCTTTCAGTAACCAGAAAGGCAAAAACAGCATCAGCCACGGTTTTTCCCGCAGCACCCGGAGTGTCTGTTCATAGAGAGAATCGGTTTTAAGCAGGGTGCCATCAAGATCAACACAGAGCGGGATGCTGTTTTCATCCGCTGTATTTGCCGTTTTTTGCGCCATCACCATGTTTGCTTGTCACTCTTGCGGGTTATTTCTTGTTGGCTGGTGTTCCAGATAGGTTAATGCAACGACTCCGATAATGACGGCAAACCACAGGGTCGTCAAACGGCATATCAGCGTTGCAGCGAGTGCTTCTGCGCTATCAAGGCCGACCAGAATCAGTAAACCGGCCATGATGCCTTCAGCGGCACCTACGCCTCCGGGTAAAAACGAGATCGCACCGCCAATCATGCTGATGGCGAAAATGCTCATTAACAGCAGCGTCGAAACATCGTGACCCATGGCGTGTACCAGCCATGAAAATGCCAGTGCTTCGGCAGACCAGGAGACCAGCCCGATACCAATGCTGGTAATGAGTACACCAGGGGAGAGCAGTGAGGAAGAGTGTTGAATAAAATGTGGAATACCGTCGACCAGCCTGCGAACAAGCGGCAGGTCAATGCGTTGAAGTACGGCGGTTATTTTCAGGATGAGGGACGGCTGATTGATAATAATGATGATGGAAAACATCAACAAAAACACAGCAAGGCCAATGTAACGGTAGGCGTCGAAGGTATAAAGCACGGCAAAAGCCAGAAACAGACCGGAAAAGGCGTCACTGGCGCGCTCCGACAACAGTGCAGCCAGCGTATGGGGATGACTGACCCTGTGGCGGCGCTTGAAATAGAGGCAGCGAATGGTTTCACCGGCCTTGCCAGGGG
>JAGRJA010000040.1 GCA_020443005.1 Pseudomonadales bacterium | reverse complement strand
TAATGCTCTATGGCGAAGATAACCCTATCGATGGTGCTGTGTTGCAGGTTATCCTTCGCAAGGCAAAAGCCATCAGTGAAGCGTTAGGCGTCAGCGTGCCAGCACCTGATGAAGCCGAAGGCCGTTACATGCAGGCCATTGTGAACACGGTGCTACTGCGTAAAGACGGCTATGGCCAATACAACATGGAGTTGTTTGCCGAAGACGAAAACGTCAAAGCGCTGGATGCCCAATGGGAGTCTGTCCGCGAGAAGGCTAAACGAAACCGTACCATCTTTGCACAGAATCGATTAAAGCCTGAAGAAGTGATGCCTGAATGGGAAAAGGCCTTTGCTGTCTTGGGCACAAACGATGATGTAGAGCGCTTTGTCACCAATGCTTGCCAGGCGTTGGGTGCGCCGTTGGCTAAACAGAAGCAAGGGTTTTACCGGTTACCACTTCAACACCTGCCGATCGCCTTAAAAGAGCGTTTGACCGTGGCTGGCTTGGCGCATATCCATGCTGTCGACTTCCATTACCCAACCCGAGGCAGAAGCGAGTTTGTTCACAGAACGCACCCATTGGTGAGCCACATTGCGGATTACCTTACTGAAATGGCGATGACGGGCCAGGATACTTCAACCATTGCAAGGGCAGGGGCCATCTACACCAAAGATGTCGATAAAAAGACCATGGTGTATCTGCTGAGGCTCCGTAGCCGCCTTTCAATCAAGCGTACACGATCAGATGCATCGCCCACTTCTGAGTTGCTTGCAGAAGAAGCTTTAGCACTGGCGGTTGATAGCAATGGCAACCAAACCTTGCTGGATAAAGCAGATGTCGTGAAGTTAATGCAGGCCAAGCCAAGCAAGAACTTCGCACCAGAAGCCAGACTAAGGGAACTCAATAGCGCAATCGACAAGCTCGGTAGCCTCACGGAACACTTCGAGGCATTAGCGCAAACAAGAGCTGAATCTGTATTGGCAGACCACCGCAGAATACGTGAAGCGTCTGAAGCGAAGGGCACTTACAGTGTGCAACCACAATTACCAGTCGACGTGATGGGCGTTTATGCGCTGGTTCCCGATGCCAGTGGCTTGTTGTAGGAATTATTAAGTGGCAAAGAATACCGATCAAGCATTTGAATCCATTCGTGTTGTTGGTGGCCTGTTAGGCAGTAAGGTGCTGCAGGATGCCCGTATCTATAAACTTCCAGGTCAAGCCAAGGAAGATTACGGCATTGAGCCGGGATTAAGCTTCAACGACGAAATAGGCCGTTACTGGCGTATTGCCCAAGCTCGCTGGCAGGAATATCAGCAACAAATCGCGCGTGAAGATATTGCTTCCAGCAAACTGGCTCAGGATGAGTGGTTAGTGCCACTGCTCAATAAAATTCTGGGGTTTGATATACAGAAAAGTTCGAGCAAAAAACTTATCGGCGAACGCGAGTTTCCGATTACTCATACCGCATCTAACGGTGCGGTGCCGGTTGTGCTCTGTGGAGTTGAATTTGATTTAGACAAAGGTGATGCCTTATTCGGTCAGGAAGGGCGAAAGCGATCTCCCATGGGCCTTGTACAAGAATACCTGAACGCAGAAACTGATTGCTTGTGGGCGATTGTGAGTAACGGCGTTTATTTGCGCTTGTTGCGTGATAACCCGGCGATGACAAGGCCAGCTTATCTTGAAGTCGACTTCAGCCGTCTGTTTGAAGAAGACAACTTTTCCGACTTTGCCACGCTGTGGCTATTGCTGCATTCTACGCGGCTTAGCCCCCGGGAAAACCGTATTGAAAACTGCTGGCTTGAGCAGTGGCGTGATAAAGGGCAAGACGACGGCGAGCGTGCCCTGGATAGGCTCCGTTACGGTGTGGCAGATGCCTTGCGTCAGTTAGGCACTGGCTTTGTGGCACATCCTAACAATACCGCGCTAAGGGAAAAACTGAGTACGCAAGAATTAACCACAGACGCTTATTTCCAACAGGTTTTACGGCTGGTTTATCGCTTCCTGTTTTTGCTTACCGCTGAAGATCGTGACGTGGCGTTGTTACCTCGTGAGTTTGAAGGCTCAAATTATGAAGCTGCGCGTAAACTTTATAACCAGGGCTATTCTGTAAGCCAGTTGAGAGAGCGGGCCAGAATGAACCGCCATTACGATCTGCATGGCGATGCCTGGCAGCTGTTATTGGTAAGCTTCAAGGGATTTGCCGAAGGGCAGCCCTTGTTGGCACAGCCTGCTCTAGGTGGATTGTTTTCAGCTGACCAGTGCGCCCATATCGAAGCCTGTGAAATTGAAAACCGATATGTGTATAGCGCCTTGTTTAACCTGGCCTATTTCGAGCACGATAAAACGCTTTCTCGTATCAACTACCGTGATATGGATACCGAAGAGTTTGGTTCTGTTTATGAATCGCTGCTTGAGTTAATTCCTCAATTACATACCGACGGTAAATGGCAATTCAGTTTCATCGGTGATGCTGAAGATGAAGAGTCCGCCTCTGGCCATAGCCGAAAGCTCACGGGTTCTTACTACACGCCTGATTCCTTGGTGCAGGAGCTAATCAAGTCAGCACTCGAGCCAGTAATTAAAGATCGCTTAAAGGCCAGCCCGCAAAACCCGCGAGAGGCATTGCTGGGGATAAGCGTGTGTGACCCTGCTTGTGGATCGGGGCACTTTCTTTTGGCCGCAGCGCGGCGCTTGGCGGCAGAGCTGGCAACCATTGATGCAGGTACAGACCAGCCCACTGAAGCCCATTATCGTCATGCCATTCGAGATGTGGTGCGCCATTGTATCTACGGGGTAGACCTCAACCCAATGGCGGTGGAGCTTTGTAAAACAGGCTTATGGTTGGAGTCTATTGAGCCCGGTAAGCCCCTGAGCTTTTTGGATAGCCATATTCAAAACGGTAACGCGCTGGTCGGCGTGTTGTCCTCCGAGATGCTTGAAGACGGCATACCGGGTGATGCCTACAAACAATTAACGGGCGATGATAAGGAAACCTGCAAAGAGCTGAGAAAGCAGAATACGGAAGCAGCAAAGAAACTGGCTGTCAGTTTTCAGATGATTCCACAGACCTTTAACCAGATCGAATCCATGCCGGAAGATACGGTAGAGCAGGTTCGAGAAAAGCAAGCAGCCTATGAGCTTGCTCGCACTAATGATGTCTTTATCAATGAACGCTTGAAAGAAGATATCTTTACCGCCGCATTCTTTGCTTCTAAAACAGAGGCTACAATAAATGCAGTTCCCACCAATGCACACCTTAAACTGGCAGCTGAAGGTCAGGCGCTAAGTAAAGAGGTATTGGAGAATACCAAGTCATTAGCGAAAACATTTAAATTCCTGCACTGGCCTTTGGCCTTCCCGCAAATATTTGGGGCTCAGGGAAAAGGTGGTTTTGATGTGATGTTGGGGAACCCTCCTTGGGATGTTTCACAGTTTGAAGAGGAAAAATACTTTTCATCCAGATCGCCAGATATTGCATCATTACCTGGCGCTAAAAGAAAGGCCGCTATTGAAGCCTTAGAAAAGACTCTTCCAAGGCTTTGGATGGAATATCAAACAGACAAAATGGCAATAGAATGCCAAAACCAATTCTTCAGGATTGCAGGAAGAAATAATCTCACGGCAAAGGGCAAGTTGAATCTCTATGCTATTTTTGCGGAGCACTTTGCTAAAAGCATAAATGATAACGGCAGGGCTGGCGTTATTGTTCCTACCGGTATTGCGACTGATGATTCCACCAAAGCCTACTTTGGTTGGCTGTCAGATGGGAAGCGTTTGGCAAGCCTTTATGATTTTGAAAATCGAGCAAAGCTTTTTGATATTGATTCAAGGATAAAGTTTTGTTTGTTAACACTCGCAAAAAATGTCGATCAGGCGGAGTTGGCATTTTTTGCTACACAACCACACCAGCTTTCTGACAAGCGGCGCTGCTTTAGTTTAACGGCTGATGAGTTTTCGCTGATTAACCCCAACACGAAGACCTGTCCTGTATTTCGTTCTAATAAAGATGCTGAGCTGACAAAAAAACTTTATAGAGTGGCGCCTATTCTAGTTAAAGATGCGACTGAAAATGGCCCGGAGGAAAATACTTGGGGTGTGCGGTTTAGCCAGGGTTTGTTCAATATGACTTCGGCAAGTCATTTATTTAAAAAATATCAGGAATTTGAAAAGCGAAAAAGTGAGGGGTTGTTGCCTTTATATGAAGCGAAGATGGTCCATCATTATGACCATCGATGGGCAACCTTTGAAGTTGATGGTGAAACCAGTCGTGATTGTACTTTGGCCGAAAAGCAAGACCCAAATTCTCGCCCTTTACCGCGTTATTGGATAGAAGAGAAAGAAGTTACTTTGCGAACCGCTAGCGCCCCAAAGCTGGTGATTGATGCGGCTAAAAAGGGAGATGCTGAGTCAATCAAAAATGCATTAAAAGTTTGGCTGGCGGGTTGGATGCTAGATACCCATGAGGGAAAAGAAGACTGGGATTTATTGGAGGCTCTTTTGGGCAAGCCAGCAAAGCTGGATGGCGGAGATATGTTTTCCTCTGGCTTGTCTCCTTTTGCAGAGGCGGCGAAGACAACGCATCAGCAGTTTTCTCTTGCTGAGGCGGAGTCAAAAAACATACAGCAGATGGTTGATGGAACGATTGCAGTTGAATCAGTGCTGTGGCCGTTGTTGGAAGTCCGAAGGTTAAAGTATTTACTGGGGTTCAGAGATATAACGAATGTTACGAATGAGAGAACGGTAATTTCTTCTGTAATTGCTCTATCTGGAGTTGGCCATACTCTTCCTCTGGTCTTCTCAGACTTGCCTGCTCGTAAAATGTCTTTGTTATTAGCAAACTTTAATTCACTACCTTTGGATTTTATTGCGCGGCAAAAAGTAGGTGGTACTCATCTTACATTCGGATATGTTAAGCAGTTTCCGATAGTTCAACCATCCACATATACACTTGAGGATGAGGAATTTATTAATTCCCGGGTACTCGAGCTTGTTTTTACCGAAAATGGTTTGAAACCATTTGCAGAAGATTTGGGTTATCAAGGCGAACCATTTACCTTTGATCCAGAACGACGCCATCAGCTTAAGAGTGAGCTCGATGCTTACTACTCGCGCCTCTATGGCCTAACCCGTGATGAGCTGCGCTACATTCTTGATCCTGCTGATGTGATGGGAGATGACTATCCGTCAGAAACTTTCCGCGTGCTTAAAAACAAAGAAATGAACGAGTTTGGTGAATATCGAACTCAACGGCTTGTGTTAGAAGCCTGGGATAAGCTTGAGAAAGGAGAGCTTGAGTGAGTAAAAAAGTAGAACAGACATTGTGGGTAACCGCCGTCAATCCTGAGTTGATTGATGGTCAAGCTTATATCCCGACAACATTGTTCTACGATAGTAAAGACATATCGATTGGTGTGTCGGCTGCGATCAAGGAAAATGTTGATTGCATCGCAAACACAAATTTCAAGGTTGATTTGGGGGAGGTGGTTCCTGGTGGGGCGCCAGCGAAGAGGAGGCAGTTTAAATGCTCAGATGGAAAGGAGCG
>JAGRJA010000487.1 GCA_020443005.1 Pseudomonadales bacterium | reverse complement strand
GTTGCCTGCTGGCTCCGTGGTCAGGGTTTGAAAAAGCACGGCAGCAAAAACTGATAGAACTGTCTTTCAAAAAGACAAACAGAGAAAGTCTCGCAAATTTTTAACGGTCTCGGACGGGCTGTCTGTAACATCAATACCATGAATACCCAGCGTTCGCGCCGAGGCTACATTGGCCGGCACATCATCAAGAAAAACAGCCTTATCAGCAGCAATACCACCCAATTCATCAAGCGCAATAGAAAAAATTCTCGCATCCGGTTTTCTCACACCGTGAAAGCTGGAATCGATCACCTTGTCGACATAATCATCAACAGGCATAAGTGCGCGCCAGCCGTCACTGAATTCCCTGACATTATTGGTCACAATGGCAGTTTTATAGCCCGCCTTTTTAACCTCCCTGAGCAAGCCGACAACCGACTCATGAACAAGATTGGCCCCAGCCATCTTCATGAGAAGCTGATACAAATCCACATCCATTGTTTTACGCTTTCCCAATTCAAGAATTGCTTCTCTTGCCTGCTCAAGTGACAACTCTCCGCGCTCAAGTGCATGCCAGGGGTGGTCTGTATCTTCGTGGTAAGGCCCGAACATCACATCGCAGAAGACAGCAACATCAACCTCCAGATCCTGAGCCATTTTTTCAACAGCACGAAAAGGGGAAGCAGTAAAAACACCGCCAAAATCGAATAATACTGCCTCAATATCACTCACAATCAACTCGCAGCTCTAAAAGGCATCAGATCGCTTTACCCTGCTGCCAGTAGCGATCTTTGATCAGGCGCTTTTTCAGCTTGCCGGTCTCTTCCCTGGGTAGCTCCTGTTCAAAATCAATACTGCGAGGGCATTTGATCGGGCTAATCTTGCTGCGACAATATTCAATCAATTCCTTTTCAAGTTCGGGGCCGGCATCACTGAAGTTTTCCGGCTGCACAACCGCCTTGACCTCTTCGCCCATTTCAGGGTGTGGCACACCGAAAACAGCAACATCAAAAACCTTGGGATGAGTCACCAGACAATCTTCAGTCTCCTGTGGGTAGATATTCACTCCTCCGGAAATAATCATATAGGACTTTCTGTCGGTGAGATAAAGAAAACCCTCTTCATCGAGATAACCCACATCACCAATCGTAGTCCAGCCATCATTGATCGTCACAGAACGGGTTTTTTCTGCATCGCCGTGATATTCAAAACTGGCACCTTTCGAGCAATAAATCGTTCCGATTTCCCCCGTCGGTAATTCCTTGCCGGTTTCTTCATCAACAATATGAACCTGTGCATCGACACAACGACCGACAGAGCCTTTATGCTTCAGCCAGTCGTCCGAACCAATCATGAAAATACCGTTGCGCTCAGAACCGGAATAAAACTCCCACAAAACCGGCCCCCACCAGTTAATGATCTGCTCCTTTACTTCAACGGGACAGGGCGCAGCGCCATGAATCGCCATCTTCATCGAAGAAACATCATACTTGTTGCGAATTTCTTCAGGCAATTTCATCAAGCGTACAAACATGGTTGGCACCCATTGGCTATAGCCCACCTTGTATTGCTCGATATATTTCAGGGCATTCTCGGCATCGAACTTCTCCATAATAACAACCGTACAACCCAGACGATGAGAACCCATTACAAAACCGAGTGGTGCCGAATGATAGAGCGGCGCCGTTGAAAGCGAGACTGTTTCATGCGTAACTCCCATAAATTGGGCCAAACCGATAGAACGAACGATATCCTGAGGCTCGCCCAGACCACCTTCAGAAAGGGGAAACTTGATGCCTTTCGGTCGGCCGGTAGTACCCGAGGAATAAAGCATCTCGCGCCCTTCCGATGGATCGGGAATGGCTTCATCTGATGTTTTATCCAGTGCCTCCTCCCACGAATCGAAACCTTCGATCACGCCATCAACCATAAAACACTTTTCAACGCGCGGAATTTTATCCAGAATTTTGGCCGCTTTTTCTGCCTGATGGCGGGATACAATAAAAACCTTTGCGCCACAGTTGTTGACAATATAGTCGATCTCATCGGGCTGCAGATAATAGCTCACCGGAGTGTAATAAATGCCGGCACTTTGAGCAGCCCAACAAATCTCGAAAAATCGTGGGTGATTTTCCATCAACAGGGCAATACTGTCTCCACGCTTTACACCCAGCTCGCGCAGCAGGCGTGAACCGCGACGAATTCTGGAGGCAAACTCACCATAGGATATCTGTTCGCCGGAACCCGCCATGATAATGGCAGGCTGTTCGGGGCGGGCTTCAGCATGAAAAAAGGGGTGTAGCATGATCAATTACCTGTCAAAAAAATAAGAAAATAATAATCAAAGCACTTTCAACAAACAATGAAGGCTTATACGCATATTAAAAATCGCGGGCAAACTCCTTGCAAAAAAGCTTGCCAAGAAAATCGTCCAGCAATTGCATTTGTCTTTCCGGCGAGTAGTCTTTTGGTGTCGTCAGAACCTGAAGACAAATACCATCCAGCCAAGCCAGAATATGTTCCGCATCCATCTGGCCCGAAACAGCATCCGGAGCCATTTCACGGGTTAACAGATTGTGAATCAGACAACCGAGCACCTGCTGCCATTTTAGATAAAGCTGACGGCGCAACGCACAATACTCTTTCTCACTGCGAGCCAGTCTCGACAACTCAAACCAGATTTTCCAGCCAGCCTTATGTTGATCATCAATGGGTAAAAGACTCAGCAGTACCCTTTCCAGTTTTCTCTTTGGGTCAGAGCTTTCTGTCATCAATTTATCAACAAAAGAGGACATGTGATCTGCATAAAAATGAAAAACGGCCAACAGCAAGGCTTCCTTGTCGTCAAAATAATGCGCCATCGCACCGGTAGTAAACCCTGCTTCTTCCGCCACTGCACGCAAATTAAAGTTTGAATATCCCTTGCTTGCCAAAACAGACATTGCAGAAATAATAAAATGCTTGCGACGCTTATTGTGATCAACAAGTTTGGGCATCAGATTTTTTCGCGACTGAATGTCAGGTATTTGTGGCCGATAAAACTGGTGAAAACAGGAGCACCTATCCCGAAGAAGTGGGCGATATCATCAACATGCTCGGTTACACCCATCGCGGGCAGAACATACTCGGCAAAAACCAGACTGACAATCACGGTTTGAACAATGGCCAGGGCAGTTACGGCTACAAACAGCGCAACCTCCATTAGCCGGCTTCTGCTTCCCTCGCCAAAAACCTCATGTTCGTACAAAATGAAAGCGACAACCATTCCCACCAGATAACCAATAACAATCGCCAGCGTATAACCAATGTAAGGTTGAAGAAAATAACGCGTACCAAAATTGAATATTGCCGCTATTGTGCCTGAAACAAGAAAACGCAGAAATTGTGCGCTGAGAAATTCCTTGATCAGAGAATCAAACATTGCGGGCATCACTGTCGAAAACATGTTTTGCGAGCTGTTTGCCCACTTTGACACTCTCGGTGATACTCCTGTCCTGCGGGTAATAATAGGAAGTATCCGCCATGTAAAAACCTTCAACCGTACTTTTCATCGGCGGTAATTTGGAAAGATATTCTGGCGTGCAAACTGGCTGCGCATGATAACAGCGGGAAACATGAAAGCTTTCAATCCAGCCCTCATCGAAACCGGAATTCATCACCCTGAAACCGGCAATAATTTCATCCCTGAACTGCTCATCAGACCACTGCCATTTCTCGTTGTTCTGAGGCATATAGTAAGGCACATAAAGAATGTGACGATCAAGCGGGTTCAAATTACTGTATTCAATAATACCCGGCATACCTATACCCGGGTGATTAATGTTCAACCAGAAATATGGGCTAAAACGCTGGCTCAGCTTCATGATGATACAGACAACACCCACATTTTTTATTGCATTCAGTTTTTCATGATCCTGCGCTGGCAAACCCGGCACTATTGCAGACACATAAGGCAGGGCTATTGTTGAAATAACATGATCGAAGGGTTTCAGCGCCCCATCAATCAACAAGCCTTTTACTTTATTTTTTTCAATTGTCACCTCAGTAACAGGTTTTTTTAATGTCAGACTGCCGCCTTTTTTTGTTATTTCATCAAGCATGGCAGTCAAAAGGGTTTCAGAGCCCCCTTCCAGATAACCCAGTTTCTCCTTGAACAGACTCTGGCGACTATGCGCTACTCGTTGCACTCTTGCTGCAATCCACGCGGCAGAAACCTCATGCTGTAAATCGTAAAATTTCTGATACATCAAAGGGTGCCACAACATGTCATAACCGGTTTCACCCAGCCATTTTTTTAGCCAGTCGGTAGCGCGTAATTTGTCGAGATGATCAAAGCTTTTCAGGTTCTTGCAATACATTACTTTCATCGCGTAGCGAATCTTGTTCATCAGCGAAAGAAAAGGAAATCGCAGCAAGGCAAAGGGCTCACCCCAGTCGCACATTTGACCGCGTGCGAAATAGCCCATGCGTGTATTCACCCAATGAAGCTTGTCAGAAAGCTTTAACTCATCCAACAATTCGAAAAGATCAAAATCGGTTGCACAAATAAAATGGAAATAGCGTTCAATTTCAAGGCCATTAAAATCAAACGATGCACTCATACCTCCGACGACATCACCCGCTTCAAAGATATCCACACTATAGCCTTTTTTAGAAAGCTCATAGGCAGCGGCCAAACCCATGGGGCCTGCACCAATGATGGCGACACTACGGGAAGATGGCGAGTTTTCCGGATTGGAGGACATCACACTAATTTTTACCGCTCAATAACGACAGAGGAATAACGGGTATCGGTGAAGGTTTCTTCCACCGCCTTTCTGAAGGGTGTGGGTTTAACACCAAATTCCTTTTCAATATCCACACCACTGAAATAATCACCCACTGTTAAAGCCTTCAGCTGGCTTGCCGTGAATGGCGGCGTTTTACTGAACAACGCATAAATTTTCAGAAGCAGATAAAACACACTGTAGGGAATACAAATTATCGGGGTTTTCAACTGTTTGACCTGTCGAATAAGACGGATAATATCGATATAAGTAACATCTTCAGCACCGACTATATCATAGATAGCCCCGTTAGGTTGATGCTCAACCCAGAACAGAATAACCCGGCAAAAATCTCTGTTATAAAGTGGTTGG
>JAGRJA010000486.1 GCA_020443005.1 Pseudomonadales bacterium | reverse complement strand
ATTGAGCAACAGCTTTCCATCACCAATCCAGGTCTGGATCAGGGCTCTTGAATAATCGGGAAACAGCGTTGCCGCGATACGATCCAGCCTTTCACCGGCTAATTCATCGGGTACGACTGCTTTCAGTTTGATGTATTGGGTCATGGGTGTCATCGTGATTCATCAGCCACTATCATAGAGCCATATTAACCGACATCAAGCAGTGTATTTGCGATTTCCACAGAAATGATTAACTTGGGTTGCCGGACATGCTGTGGTTAAATAGCGCCTTCTGTAAACCAGCCTTTCTGGCGTTAAAAAACTGCTTACCGGGATAACGGCATTTATGAAGCACCCCCTTCTCTATCTTCTTCTGATTTCCTGTCTTTTACTGAATGCCTGTGCATCCAAAGAAGAAAATGATCTCGATCTGGACGAAGACCAGCTCTATAACAAGGTGCTCCAGCAACTCGAACGGGGTCGATACGATCTCGCCGTTGAATCGCTCGAAGCCCTCGAAGCTCGCTTCCCTTTCGGCACCTATGCCGAACAGTCACAACTTCATCTGATTTACGCCTATTATCGCAAGGGTGAAAATGAAGCGGCCGCTGCTGCTGCAGAGCGCTTTATTCGCCTGCACCCCCAACACCCGAATGTAGACTACGCCTATTATCTGAAGGGGCTATCATCCTTTACCGAAGGTCATGGCCTGTTTGAGCGTTTTTTGCCGACAGATCTGACTACCCGTGACCCCGGCGCAGCACGCGACTCCTTTGCGGAGTTTTACCAACTGGTCAGCCGTTTTCCCGACAGCCCTTACGCCGCTGACGCCGAAAAGCGCATGATTTACCTGCGCAACCTGCTGGCCCGCTACGAAGTGCATGTCGCCAATTATTATTTCAAGCGCGGCGCCTATCTGGCCGCCGCCAACCGCGGACGCTATGTTGTCGAAAACTTCCAGAAAACACCGGCTGTTCCTGATGCACTGGCCGTGATGACCCAGGCCTACCTGTTACTCGGCTACGATGAACTGGCCAGAGATGCACTGACTGTTTTGTATACAAACTACCCCAATCACAGTGCCTTGACGCCAAGCGGCGAATTCAAGATCAAGAGTACAAATATCACCCATTCGTGGATCAGCACATTGAGTGCCGGCCTGATCGACCCGCCTCCACCACTCGGGTTCGATAGCCGTCCGAAAAAGCGTTAGCCGGTTAAATCAGGCTTTTTTTCCGGGTTTTCCTAAAACAAGGAGGCGTGGAAAAACCACTAACTACCCGCTTTCCACCCGGAAACAACAGGATAACGCCGGTCGCGCCCGAAACCCCTTTCGGTAATCCTCACGCCGATTGCCGCCTGTCTGCGCTTGTATTCATTCATGTCAACCAATCGCAAGACACGGTGTACCATTTCCGCGTCAAAACCTCTGGCAATGATGTCATCTGCACTGCAGTCCTGCTCGATATAGAGCTCGAGAACCTGATCGAGAATATCGTAGGGTGGCAAGGAATCCTCATCCTTCTGACCGGGAGCCAGTTCCGCTGAAGGTGGTCGTTCAATGACTCTTGACGGAATGATTTCCCGCTGACGGTTCACATAATGTGACAGCTTGTAGACCAGGGTTTTTGGCACATCCTTAAGCACCGAATAGCCTCCCACCATATCGCCATAAAGCGTACAGTAGCCAACAGCAACCTCGCTCTTGTTGCCCGTTGTCAGCACCATGTAACCCTTCTTGTTGGAAACGGCCATCAACAACACACCCCTGCATCTTGCCTGAATATTTTCTTCGGTCT
>JAGRJA010000485.1 GCA_020443005.1 Pseudomonadales bacterium | reverse complement strand
GAGTGCAGCGCAAGGCAGGTGACATTGGCAACGACAGCAGTTTCCGGTTTGAAAGTCGGCGTTGTTGCTGAAAGTCCGGTAGATATTTATACGCTTCGCAATGTGATTGCAGATGCCGGTTTGACGGCCGCTATTGCGATAGAGTTTTCGCGTTGGGACGGTTCGCCACTGGCTGATAATGTCGATGCGTGGATTGTTAATCTGGATGTTGAAAAGCTTGAAACAGAGTGTCCTGAGAAAATTGATGATCTGCTTGATCATATAACAGCGCCGTTGATTTTATGTGAGGGCGGCTCACCACCGACACCGGCCGATGTCGGGTATAACGGTTGGAAAAGACGCTTGATTGACAAGATCGATGATCTTGCCGGCTCCATTAACCTTGAGAAAGGAGAGTACCGTTTACCTCAATCTGTGTGGGTTCTGGCTGGCTCGATTGGTGGCCCTCAGGCCATTCGCGCATTTATGGGGGCTTTGCCGGCCGAACTTGACATTGCTTTTGTCTATGCAAACCATTTGGAAAGCGACTTTCAGTCCACGCTGGCGCGAGCCGTTGCAAAAGACTCACACTATCCAGCCTATGTTGCAAATCACGGCGATGTACTTCTGAATAATCAGGTGGCTGTCATTTCACCGGATTATGTGACGAACATAAAACCCAACGGTACTATTACCGTGAGTCAGGCCAGCTGGACAGGTCAGTACCAGCCCAATCTTAACCATGTCATCGCTAATGTGGCTTCGGCTTTTGGCCATCTGGGTGGGGTGATCATTTTCAGTGGTATGTGCGATGATGGAGCCACATCTTGCCGATTAATGAGGCAAAATGGAGGAAAGGTCTGGGTTCAAAAGCCTGACACTTGTGTCAGTTCCGCCATGCCTGATGCTACAATCGCAACAGGCTGTGTGGATATTATCGGTTCACCTGAAGAGTTGGCCAAACACCTGGTGTCCTGGTCTGCAAAAAGAAAATCAGGAGTGAGTACATGAAAGCGCAAGAAACAATTGAGCGGGAACTTAACGATATTGCCAGTTTGTTATTGCCGGTGGTTGGCCAATATCTTTTATTGCCCGGCGTCAGTGTTGCAGAAATTGTTGGCTTTTTGCCACCGGAAGACAGGGGGGCTAACGCACCTGACTGGTTTTTGGGTTATGTTGAGTGGAGAAAGCTAAAGGTTCCGGTCATTTCATTTGAAGTGATGAATGGCCAGCCCTTGCCTGAAGCTCATGAGAATAACCGTATCGCCGTATTGAATAACACCGGTCAGAGTAAAAGCCTGCCCTTTTTTGCCATTGTTACGCAGGCGACGCCTCGTTTGATGCGAATATCGGAAAGTGAAATTGATGAGATCAATTCAGCTCAATTGAACAAGTTCGAGAATATGCGTGTTCGTGTTCAGGAGGAAGAGGCGACCATTCCTGCATTTGTTGAAATGGAGAAGGCGCTGATCAGGTTTTTGGGCTTGTAACCTGTACATACTTGCTACTGCCCTGAGGAAAAGTCTCCCAGCATTGATTGAAGTATTGCCATCGTTGCCACGGGTGCCGTTTCGGTTCTGAGTACGCGCGGCCCCAGATGCGCCAGATGGAAGCCGGACTTTTCAGCCACGAGTAATTCGTATTCTGAAAATCCACCTTCCGGTCCAATCATGAAGTTGATCGCCCGGTCTTTGTTCAGACCTGTGGCGATATTGACAAGCCCTTTTGTTGCACGATGATCAAGCATCAGATGCTGATCATCAGCCCCTCGGTTTAACAGATACTCGTCAAATGGGACTGGCTTCAAGAGCTCAGGGATTCGGTTGCGCCGGCTTTGCTCGCAGGCACTGATAATGATTTTTTTCCAGTGTAACAATTTCTTTTCCAGTCGATCGCCTTTTAACTTGAATTCGCTGTACTCCGTAATAACGGGTGTAAATGATGTTACGCCCAATTCGGTACATTTCTGAAAAATGAAGTCCATTTTTTCTGAGCGGGAAATACCGATCGCGAGGTTGATCGAAGCCGGTGATTCATTATCAATGGGTATGTGATTTTTTGTCAGCAAATGGCAAACATTTTTCTGGCAGTCAATGATTTCGGCTTCGTAGTAGCCACCGTTACCATTGAAAATATGCAGGTAATGCCCTTTGTTCAGGCGCAGGACTTTGAGAAGGTAGTGACTCGCGCCATCGTTCAGCCT
>JAGRJA010000484.1 GCA_020443005.1 Pseudomonadales bacterium | reverse complement strand
TGGCGTGGATGTTCCGCAACACCCTTGATTCGATCAATCATATTTTCACTTTTGGCTTCGGTATATAGCAGGGCACTTTCTTTCACCTTACTCGCCCATTCGCTATCAAGGCTGCAATCCCAAAAGGAAACGCGGGTGGGGCCAATCCGTTTTGTGAGGTCTTCATTGCCGGAATCACCCGACAAGCCGAACAATTTGGCAATTTGTTCTGCCGCTGTCAGTTTTTCACCTTGCAGGTGAGCCAGTGTCTTGCCGTCAACCGGCTTGCCACCAGAATCGCCAACTACTCCAGCACGCCATTCCAGCAGGCTGCGCATTTTGCCTTTGAGGCTGGAGCCGGGTATGTAGGGCTCAAGGGTATGCGGATGCTTGAGTACGGCGTTATCAATACCGCCAATGTGCATTTCTTCATTACCGGCGCCGATGTGTAATCCAGTAACCAGTTCAATCGTTGCTTCCAGCGTGTGCATGTTATTAAGTTGCATATTGGTTCTCCTTTAGCCGGTCTACTATTATTTAGGTGAATACATCTTGTAGAAGCCCATAAAAGCTTCCAGGAATCGTTTGCAGTTTTCAAAGGTTTTTGCATCTTTCACTTCTTTAAGGCAAGAGCTCATCAATTTAAAAAAGTTTTCATCAACCAAATCCCTTCCTTTTGCATAAGCCACCTTGGCATTGATCATGCGAATGAGAGGAAGATACTCATTGAATTTATCCGGGTTGGTTTTCACGCGCTGATCCCACATGACGATTTCGTCATAAAATTTTCGAAGCTGGGTCGATCTGTTTTTTCTGCCCCCACCGCTGTCTGCTATTCTTTTTGCCAAATCGTGAGCAACTGTGTCATAAAGCTCTGCTGTCGGTTCACTTAGTTTAATGTTTGAAGTATCCATGATTTTAAACCCTCAACGATATTGATAAAGATAAGCCTGAATAGCGATACGATAAGCACCCTGCCACTCTTGCAAACCTTGTTCTCCTATTACCTTTACTATTTTCTGATGGTTGCTCAACATCTGCTCACGATTATTACCTTTCGATTGCTGCTGTAACATCCGCCATGTTCGATAAGTCAGCCTGGAGCGCCAAAGACTATTTTCGGGCTTTGCCCGATTTTCAAGCATGGGTATCATCTGCAACAACGAATAGATATAAGCTGTGCTGAGTTTATATTCATCGGCAAGGCTTTCGAGATTTTGGCAAGCTTGCAGAAGATTATCTGCTTTCTCCCAATGCACAGTTTGCCCGAATAAGGAGAAAGCGTTTTTTGTGATAGTTTTGCCATCCGGGCTGTATGACTTTGCCAATTCCAGTGCTGATTCACCATTATCAGCCAGATAACTAATCGGCAAACCGGGTTTATTGATACTTATTCCGGACGAAAAATGCAGGTCAGGATTATTGGCACAATAAGCTTCAAAATCTTTTCGCAATTGATTTGCAAGATCAATCTGGCTTCGCCACGGACCAATCAGAAAGAAATCATCACCTCCGGCAAACACCGTATAGGTGTTGCGATATTCCTTACGACATAACGAGGGCAGATAGACCGCAAAAAAGTTATTCATCTGTCGAGAAAGTGCAGCCATTTTGGCAAAAGTTGGTTTTTGTAACCCTTTCTGGAAAATAGCACCCAGATTATCAACATCACCTTTCAATGTTCCCACGGCATTGATACCAACCCACTTTTTCACATCACCATTTTCCGGAATGCGGTTTTCACAGCCTATATGGTTTAGGGTTTTTATGTCCCCTGGATTAATGGGGTCTGCTCCTTTATATTTTTCAGGATACTGGGTGTCCTGAACTGTAAACTCAGGAATATAGCCATTTATGTTTCGGCGTGAGTACCCATTCCACAACACAGCATGCGGTTCTTCTGGCAGGGAAAAATCAAACGCACGCCGCAAAATGCCGCTTCTGGCTGACGGGCCAAATTTACCCGTTTCTTCATCGTTACCGGTTAGATGAATGAAATAGCCGAAAACGGGTACTTTCAGAGAATATCTGCTTTCTGAAAGTGGCTCAGATGAGATCAGCAAACGCTTGCACCGGGTAAGGTGCTCACCAAGAAGAATGTGATCTGCAGAAAGCCGGCTCAATTTCAGTGAATTTTCTTGCATGGCTGCGGGTGCAAATGGATCGATCTGGCATACACCCAATGTGTTATCAAAGCTTTCCAGATAGTCAGAGAAAACCGCTGGTGGATTCGTATCATGACACAAGCCAAACTGTTGATATTTTGTCGTCTCAAGATTTCGGAAAAGCTTCTCCATCAAAGAGGCGAATCCTGCTTCTTTTTTGGTAACAAAGTCATTGCAACTGGCATCTTGCACCGCCAAACCAAGGCCGCCCCGGCCATAGGTATAGTTCAAAAACCATTGGTCAAATTCTTTCTGAACCTCGGTTATTTTCTTTTTGGTTTCGTCTGTATTAGGGGCAACAATCAAAAATTTACCCGCAGCATTGGTGATCTGACTGGTAGAAGGTAGATTGAGTATTTCCAGAACTTTCAGCGCAGCACACTCGGTAAGCAAGGAAACATAAAATGATCTGCCTCGCAAAAGTTTCGCTGCGCGTTTATTGGTTTCTGATCCCACTGAAAAAATAAAATCCTGCACCCCGTAAAAATCGCCCTGTATAAGCAGGAATTTTTTTTCATCCCAGTCTTCTCGACTCTTCATTCTGGATGTGGTTTCGTCTTGGTCGTGCTCAAGATCAGCATGGTAGCGCCATAAAGCAGTTGCCAATGCAGCAGTGGTTTTACTATGGTCGTATAAAGAAACATCGGGTCTTGTTTTAAATGCAGTAGCTGAAGGAATAGCGTGTGTGAAAGTGAGCCAAAGAGTATCAAAATGATCAAGCCACAAAGGTAATTGCTGTTGATGGCTTTCTGGTATTTCCTTTATTGCATCGATAAAGCCATCCCACAGTGCCTTATACTCAGCCTGGGCTGAAGCATTATCAGACGGCTCACAAGTCTCCCTGAGTTTCGGAAAAATACCATCAGCACTCATTGGCACAAGAGGATATCGGTATTTCAAACCTTCCGGGGTGATGTTGACTCCATTACCTTCAAGCCGGATTTGTTCCAGCAAACCAAGAAGCCTTGCCTGGTAGTGGTTTTTCCCTGTATCGGTACCCTCTTCTGCTTCGTTATAGCGTTCAAATTCCTCGCGTTCAAACCCTGATGCTGCCCTATCTGCAGTGGCAACTATCCATTGGAGAAAACCCTCGGGTCGATGATGCATTGCCGAAGCATTTACCAGTGAATCATCTGCATCGGTGGGGCTGTACATTGACCCGAATGGGCTGAAATCGTCTCCCTTGAGTGCCGGCATATACCTTTCAATATATTCAAAACCCAAGGCTGTATAAGCAGCATGTTTATGGCTATACCATGTCGCGCCATTCCTTTGATTTTTTTTGCAGTACATCTGCTCATGAATAGCATATTTTTCTTTTGCAACTTCAATATTTGCCCGCTCTACAAATTTTCCAAGATCATGCAAATAGGCTGCTAACGCCACTCGCGAGCCAGCTTCTAGCCTTGAGTTATTCATTTCAATTCCTGTTTAATAACAAAATTTATATTGCTTTTAAAAGTATACCCCGACTTCCTGCCTTCTCTTATGTTAGCAAGCTTGCAAAGGGAAGACAGTTCAGGGCCCAGCTTCTGCTCAAGATTTTTGTTAAGGCGCGAGATGTTTGTTTCAAGGAATGGTTTGGTCACCCCATCGCTTTCCAGGGCTCTTCGGGTTTTACTGTTTATTTCTAACCAATTTTCTTCTGCCACTTCAAATAGTTCTTGCGCATATTCTTTGTTTTTTTCACCCTCCACAAGAGGCTTCACTGCTCCCTTCCCTTTAGCTGAGCGCCATGCCATCCAAAGCAACAGAAGAATGTGTATTGGTTGAAGTTTGACATCTATACCTCTAAAGACGATCTTTCCCGATTGCGGCGCTATCTCCATAGGCGGTTTTTCTGTAGCCAGCCTAGCCAAATCAATCGTCTCACTAAAGCTATGGTTGCCATCCAATAAACTTCTTGGCAAGCCATTGCGCAAACGAACAAATGGGATTTCTGCTAACCACACTCTAGCTTTTGAAGCGTCAAGTGGTTTACCGTGTTTATTCTGAATTACAACAGTGTCCGGCGTAGGATAAAAAAAATCTCCTGTGGATTCGTACTCACTCGCTACCAAAACATG
>JAGRJA010000483.1 GCA_020443005.1 Pseudomonadales bacterium | reverse complement strand
TGCCTATCCGATTGAGTACCAAACCCAAGTTCCGGCAATCCGGCTCCAGATAATCATTTGGCATATCCGCTTTTTGCGGCAATCTTGGTGGCGTATACCGACCAAAGGTCCATTCCCGATACAAACGAATTTTTGAAAAGGCCGCACCTAAGTGGGTGATTTCGGGGTACTGATCAGGGTCTTTTCGCTGCGCAAGTATTGATGAAGTCGTATCAATATCTTCGTGCTGAAGTTTTCGGCGCTCACCTTTAACGTTTAATACACCGTGGCCATTTTCGTAGCGATAGTACAAATAAGGGGCCTTGTGTCCTGTGTCCGGTTTTTCATTTTCGATGCGTTCGTCCACGATCTCGAATCGTTGAGCAACCTCGGTGAAGCTCAGCAAATAGCGTAGTTTTGCAGAACTCTTTGGGTTATTGAACACGGCATCAAGTGTGGCGGTAGGGGTGGGGATGCTGGCTCCACCTTTCCATAACCAGTCCCGAATTCCGCCACCCTCGCGAACCGGCGTTAACAGGTCTTTTGGTGCAGAACGGATGAGTTCAACCGCCTCAATCAAATTGGATTTACCTGATCCATTTGGCCCAATCACGATATTCAGGGGAGACAGTTCAACCGGTTTGGACTCTGGCCCGTAACTCAGAAAGTTCTTCAAACAAATGGATTTGAGTAGTACTTGATGGTTCATCAGGCGCTCACCTCGTTGTGCTTACTCACCCTTCGATGAGCTTCTAATTCTTGTTTCATGGAGATGTGCTCACATTTCATGATGTTGCTCCCTGTAATTCTTGCTCGTGATACTCCAACCAACTTGTCGCGATTCGTTCAAATTCTTTGCTGCCCGCACCGGCGGGCACGATGACGCCATCGATCACTGCTGCGTTGGTTTGGGCATCTGCGGCAATCAGCACGGTAAGGCCAAAGTATTCGCTCGCGCTGCCACTGGCGTTCATCAGCGTCTGCCGTAAATCGCTCAGCCAGGTATTGACCAGGTCATACCGAGCGATCAAGCCCGGGTCGGTCAATAATACGGGCTGTCCTGCCTCCAGAATCTCTTTGGTCATGGCGGGAAGTGCCCTCTGCACCAAGCGTTGCAGGTTTTGCCAATCTTTGGAGTTGCGTTCGCTTGCATCCGCCTTAAGCACGACCATCCAGTCGGGAGGCTTGGGCATCGAGTCACATACACTGTGAACATGCCTCAGCAGAAGCTCATCAAAGCTGATGACTTTGAAGGGGTAGCGCTGACGCAGTTTTGCGATTGCTTGCTCCCATTGTCTCGGGCGAACCGTCAACGCCATAAACCGGGCGGAGCGGATGACATTCTGTAGCTGCTGATCCAGCGTTTTCACTTCGGCCAACGTGGTTGTATCGACATCTAGCTGCTGAGTCAGGTGGTATTGCGTTTTGGTGACCGAAACGAGACTGGTCAAACCCGCTATCGGCAGGCAGTACCCGCCTTGGGAGCCGTTGGCAAAGGTGTAAGTAGAATCCCACTGGAAGCCCAGGTCGAGTGACTGCACCAGATCGTCCAATTGCGGTCTGCCTGGCA
>JAGRJA010000482.1 GCA_020443005.1 Pseudomonadales bacterium | reverse complement strand
GCCTACAAGAACCACTCCCACATTGTCATGACGACGACTCACACGATGTATCAATGCAATATCATGCTGATGAAGGGAGAGAGATGACCGATCTCCACCTTCTGCCACCTGAGGCTTTTGCTGTTTTTCAACAGGGGGCGGCTTGCGGTTCGATGTCAGGTTTTCACCTTCATCATTATGACGATAGCCGGCCACAATCAGAATGACATCACACTGTCCGGCAACCTCATCCAGCAACCCGGTATCGGAACCATCACAATAAAGAACCTCGAATCGCCCACCGGAATAAGCTCTCAGCCCCTGCAAAAAAGTGACTGTTTCCGGAGGGGAAACACGACTACTTCCATGATCACCAAGATTGGCAACATCAGCCAACTCACCAACGACAAGTACTTTTTTAACAACGCCCTTATCAAGTGGAAGCAAACCCTCGTTTTTCAAAAGCACCATGCTCTGTTCGGCAGACAGTTGTGCAAGCTGACGATGTTTTTCACAAGCCAATAACGCAGGCTCATATTTTTGTGTATCCCTTCGTCGCACATAATCAAGCTTGGTCCGAACCACGCGACGCACATTACGATCGACATGTGCAATATCCACTTCACCGCTTTTCAACGCTCGATAAAGCTTGCCACCCATGTACATACCATAGGGCATTTCGACATCCATACCGGCCCTCACCGGTTTCAGGGTATCTCTCACACCCCATATCCAGTCAGATGTCACAAAACCCTCAAAACCCCATTGCTCTCGCAAAATTGTCTGAAGCAGGTATTCATTGTGCCCGCAATATTCACCACGAAACTGATTGTAGGCACTCATTAATGAGGCGACCCCGGCATCTACACAGCGCTTGAAGTGAGGCAGGTAAACCTCATGCAAGGTTTTTTCATCGGCAGACACATCAACATAAAAACGCGAGTTTTCGATGCTGTTGAGGGCAAAATGCTTCGCACAAACCATGACATGGTGATTCTGCACAGATTGCAACAGGGCAACAGCCATTTCGCCCATCAGGTAGGGATCCTCACCATAACACTCCTGTGCACGCCCCCAGGCCGGATGCCTGAGCAGGTTAATACATAAGCCGCCGAAATAATTGGCGCCAACCGCTCTCGCTTCCTGTGCAATCGCATCGCCGACCCTGGCTTCAAGATCGACATCCCAACTCGCAGCACGAGCCATCGCAACAGGAAAGCAGGTTGCCGAATCAACCACGATGCCGCGGGGACCGTCTGAAAAAGAAATAGGTGGAATTTTGAGCCGCTTGTTGTTACCGGCATAGATATTGGGAAATCGCCCCAGCAACATGACATTGATACCCAGTTTGATCATCACAAACGGACCTTCATCTCCGCTTAACTGGGCAACCTTTTCTCGCAATGTCATTTCCGACATCAGATCATCAACAACCTCATCAAGATTGGTGGAGGTGATTTTGTCCTGCCACGGATAGGCCGAGGGCGAGATGTTTTTTCTGGGGCTATGACAGGCATAGAGATAGGCAAGCAAGCCCAATAAAATCAACACAAGTAAAAATATCAACATATCTAGAGTGATTACCTTTTAAATAAACAGCAAAAACCTGCCAAACAATCTGATGGCTATTCACCTTTCCCGATATCATCTGCAACGGCTTTTACCGCTACAGACATCTTTTCATCGGATGAGGATTTGATGGAACCGGGTTTGCGCCACAAACCACCCTGACTGAAACAACCCCATCCCCATCGCAACCATTCAAGCAAGCTATAAACCAGCCAGAGCGACCAGAGAAGCATGGCCAGCCGATAAACCCCGATAGGCAATGAAATCAGCCAACCTTGCGGTAATGCCTCCCTGAAATGATCCTGGTACCAGATCAAATGATAGGCAGAAGAGCCATTGCCAGTCACCTGCATGTTCGGTGAAGACAGCAAGCTCAGGGGAATGGTAGCCAACAGGCTTGCCAGTGCCGCGATGGTTAACAGCACAAGCATCAACTGCGACAGGTTGAAAACATTGTCAGACAACTGTCGATGTGCTTCTGCGCGCCTTGCAAGCGCAAAAAACCAGAGTACAACGAAAATTGTGCCTATCGCCGTAACCGTACTCATGCCGATGCCCAGTAGCAACCATTGCCAGGTTGATACGGGAATTTTTCTGAAACGACCCAGCAAGAAGGCAAGCAGCACAATGACCAGCAGCACCCCCCAGTAAAGCATCGCGGGCCCCATATCCGGCCCGCCGACAAGCAGCGACCAGCGGTCGCGAGGCACCTGCATCTCAAGAACAATATTATAGGGAGAGGTCTGCAACTTTACGGCAGGCGTCATTGTCCGTGTTCCTATCACTTCTTCCTGCGTCCATTTGATATCAGCCCGCTGAAAGCCGGGGTGAAGGGACAGGATAATTGCAGAATTGTCTGCCGGCGTATTCTGCTCCTGACCGTCTACCTTCAGGCTTTGCACCTCTGCGTTTTCCGGCAGTGAAAAGCGGTAATTTCCACCCTGGCTGGAACGGATATCCAGCTGCATGCTGCTCTCTGAGCTGCGTTTGCCGGGACGGTACTCAAGCACAACATTGTCCACCGTAACAGTTGGCCCTTCAACCGCCTGCGGCCTTTCAACGGACACCTCAAGCATTTCACCCGGCCATGGCCTCCACAGTGGATGACGAGTACTGACTCCCGGCTTGGGCTTGACCGGCAATAAACCGGATGTCGTGACATGCCAAAGGGAAGAAAGCTCAAATTGCCAGAGCTCGACGAAATTGTTGTTCTGCCCAGCCGACAACTGCAAACTGGCAACCGGTTCCATCAGTGAATTCCAGACAAAATGGTTTTGCCCTTCCCCCATGACAATATCGATAAAACCTTCCTTTACCTTGACCCCTTGTGTCACAACCGACTCACCGGCTAAAACCGGTACCTTGACGACAAGACTGCCCTGTGCCGGGGCCACCCGGCGAACCACAGTGTTCACATACCACTTAAGGTCAAAG
>JAGRJA010000481.1 GCA_020443005.1 Pseudomonadales bacterium | reverse complement strand
TGGCCATAAACTGCATAAAGTTACCGTGATCATGGAGTTTATGAATGATTTTGATATTTCCGGTTCCGGTGTTGTATAAAGGGCGCTGACTACCATTGTTACCAATGGTAGCCAGGCCAAGGGTGAAACCGGTTTCAGTACCTGAATGATCGGGTTGATACTGGCATAAAGGTTGGCACAGAGGCCAAGTAATATGCCGAGAGGTATGGCGATGATCGAGGCAAGTATAAAGCCGCACATCACCGTTACCAGACTGGTGCCGATCTGGTCGATAAAGGTTGGTTTTCCGGTGTAGGCGCGAATCTTCGCATCGTAACCGGGGTCTTTCTCGAGCCGCGCACGGTTGCGTTCCTCCTGTCGTTGATAAAATGCCGTTTCTTTTTCCCGTTCTGCCTTGTGTTCTTCCCAAAGATTGAAACTCTGCTCCCAGACTTCGGTGGGGCCCGGAAAGGCACCCAGCGAGGTTTCAATGTTTTTGGCCGTTATTTGCCAGACAAACAGAAAAAGCAGCACGCCGATGACCGGCATTAACAATTGACGCGAAATGATCAGCAATTGCTCGCCGGGTTGTTCACCTTTGGCAAGTCGGCTATAGGGTGTTAGCCATTCCGGGTAAGCGACTACATTCATGGATTCATCTCCGGTTTTTTACTTGCACCTTTTTACAGTTTGTCGGTTGACTTCAGCCCGATAGGAAGGCTTTCCAGATAATCGTTAGGCTTTGAACCATCAAAAGTGATGCCGTCGATAAATTCAGTTTGTGGCGGCTTGAATCCGGTTTCCTTGCTGAAATCAGGAAAGTCACTTGCTGACATTTTTTTCTCTTTGATCAGTTCCTTGGCAGCAAGGGTATAAATGTCGGGTCGGTAGACATTTCTGGCCGTTTCCATATACCAGTTGTCATCCTTGTGATCAGGGATTTGCCCCCAGCGGCGCATTTGAGTCAGGTACCAGATTGCATCCGAATAGTAGGGGTAGGTGGCGTTATGTCTGAAAAAAACATTAAAGTCCGGGATATCACGCTTATCGCCTTTTTCATATTCAAAAGTGCCCGTCATTGAGTTGGCGATCACATCATAATCTGCGCCGACATAGTTGGGTTGAGACAGGTATTTAACGGCTTCAGGCCGGTTGGCGTTATTGTTTTCATCCAGCCATGCTGCTGCTCGAATGAGTGCCTTTACAACACGAATATGCGTGTTAGGGTATTTGTCTGCCCATTCCTTGCTGACACCAAAAACCTTTTCAGGGTTGTTTTTCCAGATTTCATAATCGGTGATCACCGGTACACCGATACCTTTGAAAACGGCCTGCTGGTTCCAGGGCTCGCCCACGCAATAGCCGTAGATAGTGCCGGCTTCAAGGGTTGCCGGCATTTGGGGGGGAGGGGTTACAGAGAGCAGTACATCGGCATCGATTTGTCCGGATGTATCACCCTTGTGGGGTGCATAGTAGCCAGGGTGGATATCTCCTGCGGCCAGCCAGTAGCGCAACTCGTAATTGTGTGTCGAAACCGGAAATACCATGCCCATATTGAAGGGCTTGCCTTCGGCTTTATATTGCTTCACCACCGGCTTGAGTGCATCTGCCTTTATAGGGTGGACGGGTTTGCCATCATCTTGCATGGCCAGATTTTTTTTCATCAAATCCCAGACGGTGTTGGATACGGTGATACCGTTGCCGTTCAGATCCATTGAAAATGCAGTGATGATGTGTGCCTGAGTACCAAAACCAATGGTGGCACCCAGCGGCTGGCCGGCAAGCATATGGGCACCATCCAGTTGGCCATCGATTACACCATCCAGTAAAACTTTCCAGTTGGCCTGAGCTTCAAGACTGACATACAAGCCTTCATCTTCGAAATAACCTTTCTCATAGGCGATGGCAAGCGGTGCCATGTCGGTGAGCTTGATAAAACCAAACTTCAATTCCTCTTTTTCCGGCCAACCCATTTCAGCATGAGCCGGTGTTATAAAAAGACAGCCGATGGTTAGCGCGAATAAAAAACGAAAATACAACATGTTTTATAGCCTCGATTGTGTTGGTGCATAGAGCAGACATTGCTTTCGAAATGAATTTTTGCAAGTAGTGTGCCAATAAGCAGAATTAATGCCGCCTGTCGGCTTTGCGTGGCATTTATTGCCAATAAAAACAAAGGCTTTTTGAGGGTTTGTTGTTTTTGGCGCGCGCGGCTTTGGGGTTTTTTACTAATA
>JAGRJA010000039.1 GCA_020443005.1 Pseudomonadales bacterium | reverse complement strand
AATAGCCTGGAAGCACGATGTGCAGACTTTTATTGAGGGGCCCGGCCATGTGCCGATGCACCTGATCAAGGAAAACATGGACAAGCAGTTAGAGCACTGCAAGGAAGCACCGTTTTATACGCTTGGACCATTAACCACCGATATAGCGCCCGGTTATGATCACATTACCTCCGGTATCGGCGCAGCCATGATCGGCTGGTACGGGTGTGCCATGCTCTGTTATGTCACACCGAAAGAGCATCTTGGCTTGCCGGATAAAAATGATGTCAAGGAAGGCATTATGGCTTACAAGATTGCAGCCCATGCCGCAGATCTGGCGAAAGGCCATCCCGGTGCACAATTGCGTGACAATGCCTTGTCCAAGGCGCGTTTTGAATTCCGTTGGGACGATCAGTTTAATCTGGGTCTTGATCCTGACAGGGCGCGTGCCTATCACGATGAGACGCTGCCCAAGCAGTCGGCAAAAGTGGCGCATTTCTGCTCGATGTGTGGCCCGAAATTCTGCTCGATGAAAATCTCGCAGGAAGTGCGCGATTATGCCGCCAGCCAGGGTGTGGAAACCGGCGCAGATGTCGTGAAAATGATTGATGTCAGCCCTGAAGGCGATCTGGACAATATTCGTCAGGCCATGGAAGAAAAGTCGCGAGAGTTCAAGGAAAGCGGCTCTCAGATTTACCAAAAGGTCTGAGGCTGTATCCAAACCCGCTCTGCTTTAACAGCCCGGGCAAGTGTCCGTTAATGTTTGTGTCTCTCGGGATGAAAAAGAGGCAACTGCAAAAATTGTGTGCAAGAAACTGCATTTCAGTGAGGCCTGGGCTTTATGTTTGAAAGAAGCAATGTCGAAATACTTTCAGAGGAAGATGTCTTTCAGGGTTTTTTCACCATCAGGCGCTACCAACTGAAAATCCCGTTTCATGGCGGTGGCTTGAGCCCTGTTTTTACGCGCGAGTTGTTTGTCAGGGGTGATTCGGTTGCAGTGTTGCTTTATGACCCCGCTCACGACAAGGTGGCGCTGGTGCGACAGTTTCGCATTGGTTGTCTTGAGAATGAAGGCGGCCCCTGGGTTTGGGAAGTTGTCGCAGGCATTGTGGATCAGGACGAGAGCGATGAGGCGGTCGCCGTGCGTGAAGTGAATGAAGAAACAGGAATAAAAATCGGGGCAGAAGCACTGATTCCCGTTTGTCGTTATTACAACAGCCCGGGTGGTAGCGATGAGAAACTGAATCTGTTTTGTGGGCTGGTGAATTTGACCGCAGCGAAGGAAGGGTTTTTTGGTCTGCCCGAAGAGGTTGAGGATATCGAGTTCAAAACCTTTGACTATGAAACTGCCGTTAATGCTATGCTAGAAGGAAGAATCAATAATGCGGCGACCATTATTGCCCTGCAGTGGTTGCAGATCAACCGTCCTCGCTTGCGGGCTGAAAGGGCTTCGGTTCCATCGTTTTAAACGCAATTGTCCGGCAATAACAAATGACATTGACGCAGCAGCAGACACACAAAAAACCTTTCAGGATGGATCTTGCATCCCACATGGCGCTGTGCGAGATGAATTACTGTCGCCTGCTCAAGTTATTGCCCCGGATGCGTGAAAACCAGTCTTACACGGTCGCTCTGCCTGATACCGGTGACCAGCCTTTTCGCCGGCTGAGGCTGTCGATACTGGAACGATCACCCTATACCACCCTGATTGAACTTGCCCAGCTTGATGCCTCATTGGCACCGTCGCCAAAACCGGAAAGCGGTGAAGGGTACATGGCCGTTAAATGGGGTCTTGAGCCCTCTTTGCGCGTACGGGTTTATCACGATGCCAAAATGGCAGAAGTGGTCGGGTTTCAAAAAGAAAATTATTTCAGATCGCAGTACCACTACCCGAACAGAAAAATGTACCAGCGTGATGAAAAGCAGCAATTAAACCTTCTGCTGGGAGAGTGGTTGGCCTATTGTTTCCAGTTCGGTCTGGCCGATGACTGGTCTCACCTAAAAACGCCGGTGTCTGGTTAACAGGTTTTGGGTGACAGGTGTTCGTGACCGGATTATTTTCCAACAAGTAAAACAGCAAGGGCGAATGAGCAATGCCTCTACGGATAGTGCAGATAACAGATACACATATTTATGATGACCCTTCGGGCGAGCTTTCAGGTATTAACACCCGCCAGAGTCTTGAATCTGTACTTCAATATATCGAAAAGCAGCTCCGTGCTATCGACCTGCTGGTGCTCAGTGGTGACATTACCCATGAGAGTGGCCTGCCAGCCTATCGATACATCCATCAGAGGCTGCAGCGATTCGGGTTGCCGACTTTCTGGCTGCCGGGTAATCATGACATTCTTGCCCTGATGCAAGAGACGATTGGTAAAGGGAGCGAGCTGGCAAAAAGTGCCGAGGCAGGTGGCTGGAAAATCATCTTTCTCGACAGTCATGTCGAGATCCAGCCGGAAGGTGCGCTGGCGCAGTCGGAGCTCGATTTTCTGGAGAGTCAGCTTGCCGATAACCAGCAGCCGGTGTTGATTTTTCTGCATCACCACCTCGTTCCTGCGGGTTGTGCATGGCTTGATCCGCAGGTTGTTGCCAATGCCGATGACTTTTTTACGCTTGTGGCGCAATACCCACAGGTAAAAGCCATTGTTTCCGGCCATGTTCATCAGGTTATGGACCAGCAAAAAAACGGTATTCGTTTACTGGCGACGCCTTCTACCTGTATGCAGTTCAAGCCAAACAGTGATGATTATGCGGAAGATGATATTGCTCCGGGTTTTCGTTATATCGACCTTTTTGAGAATGGCAGTCTGCACACAGAAGTCATTCGTGTGCCGATCAATCCCGATTTGTAGTCTGCAGCCCCGTGCTTTTATATATCCACGGTTTTAACAGTTCGCCACAATCCTGGAAAGCCCGGGCGCTGGGTAGCTGGTTGTCACAGCACTATCCACAGATAGATTTTCAGGTCCCCTACCTGAGGCCTTACCCGGCAGAAGCCATCGCGCAATTATCTGCCCTGATCGACAGCTGTGAAGATGACAGGATTGCCTTGATCGGCAGTTCGCTGGGGGGCTATTACGCAAGTTGGCTTGCAGAAAGACTGAATCTCCGCGCTGTGTTGGTGAATCCTTCGATAAGACCCTATGAGTTACTCAGGGCTTATCTGGGTGAAAACAGGAATTTTTATAACGAAGACCGTTATCTTTTCGAGCAGAAACATGTTGATGAACTCCTGCAAATCAACACGCCTGTCATCAAAAACCCGGATAACTTTCTTTTAATGGTTCAAACCGGTGATGAAACCTTGAACTTTCGGGAAGCTACGGCAAAATACTGCCATGCAGAAAACATTATCGAGTGGGGGGGCGATCATGGTTTTAAGGATTTTGATCGCTGGTTTTCCTATATAATCCGATTCCTGAAACTTGTCGACTAAGCGACTTGGCGCAATTTTGCCGGAAAACAGCGCGAATTGAAGTGCCTGTAAAGCACGCGAAAGCGTTAGGCCATTAATCGAGTCACACCCTTTATGACCCATGAGTGAGTAGCCGTATTGAATGAGTAATTACAACGCTGATGCCATAGAAGTATTAACCGGTCTTGAGCCGGTAAAAAAACGCCCGGGCATGTATACCGACACGACTCGTCCCAATCATCTTGCCCAGGAGATTATTGATAACAGCGTTGATGAAGCATTGGCTGGTCACGCTTCCCAGATTGATGTTGTGCTCTACAAGGACGGTTCGCTGGGATGTTCAGACGATGGTCGCGGCATGCCGGTCGATCTTCATCCGGAACAGAAAAAACCTGGTGTTGAAGTGATTTTATGCACCTTGCATGCAGGGGGTAAATTCTCCAACAAAAACTATGAGTTTTCGGGCGGGCTTCACGGTGTTGGGGTTTCTGTTGTCAATGCGCTTTCCGCAAAGCTGGAAGTGTTGATCAAACGCGACGGGCAGCTCTATTCAATGGCTTTCGCGCACGGCGAAAAGACACAGGATCTCAAGGTTATTGATAGCGTTGGCAAGCGCAATACAGGCACGACTGTCCGCTTCTGGCCAGAGGCGGGATATTTTGATTCTGCAAAATTTTCGGTGTCACGACTCAAGCATGTGTTGCGGGCAAAAGCGGTATTGTGTTCCGGGCTCAAGGTCACTTTTTTTGACGAAAACAGCGGTGAAAAAGAGGAGTGGCACTACGAAGACGGGCTTGTCGATTATTTGCGCAATGCTACCGGTGACTGGATAGCCATTCCGGTCGAGCCATTTGAAGGCGCCATGAAGGGTTCAACCGAAGCGGTTGACTGGGCGGTTCAATGGCTGCCTGAGGGTGGTGAGCTGATTTGTGAGTCCTATGTCAATCTGATACCGACGGCACAGGGTGGCACCCATGTGAATGGCTTGCGAACCGGCTTGCTCGAAGCCATGCGCGAATTTTGCGAGTTTCGAAACCTGTTGCCGAGAGGCGTAAAGCTGACACCGGATGATATCTGGGACCGCTGTTGTTATGTGCTGTCGTCCAAACTTGCCGACCCGCAATTTTCCGGGCAAACCAAGGAAAGACTGTCATCTCGCGAGGCGGCGGCTTTTGTTTCCGGTGTGGTCAAGGATGCCTTCAGTCTCTGGTTGAACCAGCATACTGAAGAGGCCGAACAGATTGCCGAGCTGTGTATCAATAATGCACAGAAGCGATTGCGTGCAGGGAAAACCGTTGCACGGAAAAAAGTCACACAAGGGCCGGCGCTTCCCGGAAAGCTGGCCGATTGTTCCGGTGCCGACCCCGAGCGGGGAGAGTTGTTTCTGGTGGAGGGCGACTCTGCCGGTGGATCAGCCAAGCAGGCCAGGGATCGCGAATTTCAGGCCATTATGCCCTTGCGCGGAAAAATTCTGAATTCCTGGGAAGTGGATTCTCAGGAAGTGCTGGCATCACAGGAGATTCATGATATCTCTGTCGCTATCGGTGTCGACCCGGGCTCGGATGATATTGCCGGCTTGCGCTATCACCGTATCTGTATTCTTGCCGATGCCGATTCTGACGGGCTGCATATCGCCACCTTATTGTGTGCGCTGTTTGTGCGTCATTTTCGTCCGTTGGTGACGGCCGGCCATGTGTTTGTGGCGATGCCGCCGCTTTACCGTATCGATGTGGGCAAGGAAGTTTTTTACGCACTCGACGACAGTGAAAAGCAGGGTATTATCGAGCGCCTCGAAGCCGAGGGCAAGCGAGCCAAACCCAATGTGCAGCGCTTCAAGGGGCTGGGTGAAATGAACCCCTTGCAGCTGCGTGAAACGGTCATGAACCCGGATACCCGTCGTCTGGTGCGTTTAACCATTGAAGCCGGTGACGATACCAACCAGATGCTCGACATGCTGTTGGCCAAAAAGCGCGCGAGTGATCGCAAGGAGTGGCTGGAAACCAAGGGTAATCTGGCTGAGGTCTGACGGTGCGGGTCATTATGAAAATCTGCACACAACAATTCTGCAAGAGATAAATCATGGGAACAGAAGTCATTATTGATGATGAAGGTGTCGAGAATCTTTCACTGAAAGCCTTTACCGAAAAGGCCTACCTCGACTATTCAATGTATGTCATTCTCGACCGGGCCTTGCCGCATATCGGTGACGGCCTGAAGCCGGTACAACGCCGCATCATTTATGCCATGAGTGAACTGGGCTTGAAAGCCGGCGCAAAATTCAAGAAATCCGCACGAACGGTAGGTGATGTGATCGGCAAGTTTCACCCGCATGGTGACGGAGCTGCCTACGAAGCCATGGTTATTATGGCGCAGCCTTTTACCTATCGTTATCCCTTGATTGACGGGCAGGGTAACTGGGGTTCACCCGATGATCCCAAATCCTTTGCGGCCATGCGTTATACCGAGTCCAAGCTGACCGCTTATGCCGATACTTTACTGGCAGAACTGGGGCAGGGCACGGTGAAATGGGGCCCCAATTTTGATGGCACCCTGGAAGAGCCCTTAACCCTTCCCGCAAAAGTGCCCAACCTGCTGCTGAATGGAACCACCGGTATTGCAGTGGGTATGGCCACAGATGTACCGCCACACAATCTTCGCGAAGTTGTCAGTGCCTGTATTCATATGCTGGAAAACCCCAAGGCGACTGTTCGTGACCTGTGTGATTTTATTATTGCCCCCGATTTTCCGACTCAGGCCGAAATCATTACGCCCCGCGAAGATATTATCCAGATGTATGAGAGCGGTCGGGGTGCGTTGAAAATGCGGGCGGTATGGCACAAAGAGGATGGTGATATTGTTGTTACTGCCCTGCCACACCAGACCTCCGGTTCAAAGGTGCTGGAGCAGATAGCGCAACAAATGAATGCAAAAAAGTTGCCGATGGTGGCCGATTTACGCGATGAGTCCGACCATGAAAACCCCACCCGACTAGTGATTATTCCGCGTTCCAACCGGGTCGATCTCGAAAGTCTGATGGGGCACCTGTTTGCCAGTACCGACCTTGAGCGTAGTTACCGTATCAATATGAATGTTATCGGTATTGATGGGAAACCCGGTGTTAAAAACCTGCAGCGGATTATCAATGAGTGGCTCAGTTACCGTATGGTGGTTGTACGCCGCCGCTTGCAATACCGGTTGGAGAAAGTGCTTAACAGGCTGCATATCCTTGAAGGCCTGATGATTGCCTATCTCAATATCGATGAAGTCATTGCCATTATTCGCAATGAAGACAAGCCCAGGGAAGTTATGATGAAGCGTTTCGGTATTACTGAAATTCAGGCCGATGCGATACTGGATCTGAAGTTGCGGCATTTGGCCAAACTGGAAGAGTTCAAGATAAAAGGTGAGCAGGATGAGCTGGAAAAAGAGCGCGACGAGCTGCAAAAAATTCTCGATTCGGCGCGTCGTCTCAAAACACTGGTGAAGCAGGAGCTTGAGGAAGTTACAGAGAGCTTCGGCGATGAGCGTCGTTCTCCGCTGGTCGAAAGAGCTGAAGCCCAGGCCTATAGCGAGAAAGACTTGCTGTCATCAGACCCCATCACCGTGGTACTTTCGGAAAAGGGCTGGATTCGTGCGGCCAAAGGACACGATGTTGATGCTTCGGCGCTGAGTTATAAAGCGGGCGACAGCTTTTTTTCTGCGGTTAAAGGTAAATCCAGTGAAAATGTCTACCTTCTGGATTCGACCGGGCGAACCTACACCTTGCCAACCCATAACCTGCCTTCGGCGCGCGGTCAGGGCGAGCCGGTGACCGGCAGGCTCAATCCGCCATCGGGTGCGACTTTCGAAGGTATGATGATGGGGGCCGACTCGCAAAAGGTGTTGCTGTCAACCAATGCCGGGTATGGATTTGTGTGTAGAATTGCCGATATGTCCTCCAAGAACAAAGCCGGGAAAGCGGTACTCAAGGTTGCAGAAGGCTGCAAGGTGATGCCGCCCATCGCGGTGCCGGATTATGAAAATGATCTTCTCTTTGCAATCAGCAACGATGGGCGCATGCTTGTGTTCCCCGTGAGTGAATTGCCCGAGCTGGCAAAAGGCAAGGGAAACAAAATCATGAATATCCCTTCGGCCCGTTTCAAGGACGGTGTTGAATTTGTGAGTTTTGTCGGCGTCATGGGGGCTGGCCAGATGCTTGTAGTCTATGCCGGCAAGCGCCATTTGGGTTTGAAGAAAAGTGATCTTGAGCATTACATCGGTGAGCGGGGGCGCCGTGGCAATAAACTGCCGCGCGGTTTCCAGAAAGTGGATTCAGTGGAAGTCCAGGATAAGGCGTAAAGCAGGCCCGGCCGCCTCTGGAGCAACAATGAGGTTCAGCAAGCTGTTTTATTTCCTTCATGAATCAGCGGTGCTTTTTGACCTTCACTACAGGTGTTGACAAAAGTGATTTGGGTTTCAAAAACCATGCGGTCCTTGTTCTCTCCCTCAGCAAACACCTGAACATTGTAGGCAACAGATGTTGTACCCAGGCGGGTTTGATTGACCTGAAAGCGCAGTATTTCACCATTGGTTATTCTGTATTTGAATAACACATCATCCAGGGCAATGGTTACCAGTCGATTTCCGGGAAATTCCAGATTGGCTGTAATGAAAGCAACTTCATCAATCCATTTGAGCAGGTAGCCGCCGAATAACGAGCCGCCCGGGTTGAGATATTCGGGAAGTACCAGTTTGTAGTGATTCATGGTTGTTCTTGCCTGTCATTCATCGAGCGTTCATTATACTGCAGATTAAATGTTAACAAGGAAGGCTGTTGCAATGCGTAATGGTGCGGATGTGGAAATGAGTGTGGATGCGATTGCCGCACTTGAAAAAGGCAGCAAGATTGAAGCGATTAAAATTATTCGTGAAAGCAGTGGTTTGGGGCTTAAGGATTCAAAGGAATTTGTTGAGCACTATCTTGCAAATAACCCTCAGGTGAATCAGCGATTGAAAGACAACAGTCGCTCCGGAGGTGCCTTTTTTCTTGTGCTGATAGTGATGTTTTGCGGGATTATCTATATGCTCTACAGCAAACATGTTTTCTGAAAACGCGTTGTATATCGTCAGGCCTGAAAAATAAGGGATGCAGTGTCAAGCCCGCGAAGTGTCAGTTTGATAATTTCAGAGATTACGGAATAGACAAGTGCAGAAAAAAAATTTACAAAACCGGTTGTTGTTTGTTGCCGCAGTGCCCTGCCTTGTTTTTCTTGCGATCAGTGTTTTCTATATTTTCTTTTTTCATGTGTCTCCATTGTCGAGAGATCAGTGGCACATGTACTTTCCGTATTTCAATGAAGGTCTGTTGAATGCGGCACTTTACCCGCAAAGCAACCACCGCCATATCATTCCCTATTTTATTTTTCATATTGATATGGAGTGGTTTGAGGGAAACAATCATTTTCTGGTGGCCTTTGGTTTTTTCTTTGACCTGCTGATTATTGCCTTTCTTTGTCATGCACTGTGGTTGCAGGAAAGGTTGTCCCTTTTTACGAAAACAACAATAACTTTCTTTATCGCTATTGAGTTGCTCTGGTTGCTGAATATTGCCCAGCTAGGCTGGGGTTTTATGAGCACCATGTACTACTTTGCCATTTTCTTTTACTTGTTGGCGATTTATATGGCCTGGAAAGCCCTGTCGATTGATGTCAATAGCCTTGACAAAAAACACCTGTTTTTTGCGGCACTTTTTGGTGTGTTGTGCACATTCAGTTTCGGTATAGGGATTCTGGTCTGGCCGGCAATGTTGGTTATTGCGTTTTATATGCGGGCACCTTTCCGATTTTATATTTTTGTGTCCGGCCTGTTACTGGCCTGTTTGATTGTTTTTTTTGTTTTGCCAGGAGGCAAGTCTGTCAGTGCAGCATTGGGCTTTAATTTTATGGCAACGCTGACTTTTCCGTTCAAGCTGGCGGGTGGGCCAGTCTATTTTGTTTTCAAAAGTTTTCGCTGTTTCGATCCTGCATTTCTGAAGAATTTTTCAATAACGCTGGGTGCGGTTGCGATGTTTGCGGGCGTGCTTTTGTTGCTGGAACCACTGTTGAGAAAAAGACAATTTTCTGCTTTCGAAATTCTGTGTTATGCCCTGATGCTGCTGGGTATTTCGACGCCAATGCTGATTACCTTTTCAAGAATCGAGATGTTTCTTGATCCGTTTGTTGATCGTTACCAGATCTGGGTGACGATGTTCTGGCTGGGTTTTATTCCGCTGTGTTTTTTAAGCGTCAAATGGAAGCCGGTGTTTTATGGGTTGCGCGTAATGGTGCTGGTGTTGCCTTTTCTGTTGCTGCCCTCCCAGCTTGACCTGGGGGCCCGACTGGCTGAATACAAGATGAGGGTGGATAACGCGCTGCTTTCCTACCAGATGTATATTCCTGTCAGGCAGGACGCCATTGATGCGCTGCACTGGAACTGGGAATACAAGCTGCCTTATTTTTTTGATGTACTTGAGCATCTACGCGAGCAGGATAAAAATATTTTTAATGATCGACTGGATGAATGGGTGGGTGCAATGGCGACATTAGCTCAACAACTGCCAGCCTGTGATATTTTGTTTAATGAAAAAAAACAGGTAAAGAAAAACCAGTTGTTAAATGTAGCTGATTATTATGCGGATACCTCTAATCGTTGGATGCTTCCAGGAAAGGGTATGGCTGAAATGCAATTGAAAGCAAATGTGGCCAGCCCGGCAAACTGGGATACAGGCTTGTGGCTTGATGACAACAATCGTGTTGTGGGGCTGGCTCATTTTGTGTGGCAACCACCGTTGCCGCGAGGCCATTTTGATTTTGTTGGTAAACGCTATAATTTTTACGGCGTGATAAATCTTTCGAACCAATTGGCAGGTGATGGTGTTAAATTATTACTTTTGGAACAAGGCAGGCAGCGCTGCCTGTATCAACTGAAACTTGATTGAAGATTATTAATGATAAAAAGAAAATTCAAATTGATGTTTTTTCGCGAAAAGTGACAAAGAAGTGGATTTGATGATTGATATTGTAGAAGCAGAACAGAAAATGTCGTTGAATTTTCTGTCTGTAGTAAAAGAAGAGACAAATATAAGCCTTAATAGCACTGTACATTTTTCGAATGAAGATGTAACGATAACAGCTGAAGGAAAGTATGATCTTTAGGAAGATGTTATAGCTCCGAAGCTACTTTTCTTTTCAGCTTCAATTCAGTGAAGTGGCAGAGTGCGCCATGGACAAAGTGTTTCAAAATCTGGTTGAACAGGCTTGCCAGAAAAAGCCGTGTGCGCCTTGACCGAGTCAGCTTATTGGATGCTCTGGTTTTCGAGTTCGGCCCATCGCTCAATCAGTTGGTCCAGTGACGCCTGTTTCTCATCAAGCTCGGCCAGTGTTTTTTCTACCAGTTGATGTTCGCCCTGATAAAAGTCTGGCTGGGCAATCGTTATGGTCAGTTTTTCAATGTCTGCTTCCAGTTTTTCAATTTTTCCGGGTAGCTCATTCAGCTCCCGTTGATCTTTGTATGAGAGCTTGGCCTTTTTACTGTCGGTGTTTTTGTTTTTTTCAGGTGGAACAGGCGATGATGCGGAAAGCTCGTGAGTGTTACTTGCACTTGTGTTTTTTGCGCGTGTAAAACCACCGCCTTTTCTGACCCAGTCACTGTAGCTGCCTACATATTCATTAATAACACCATTGCCTTCAAGTGCAATAATGTTAGTGACAACATTGTCCATGAATTCGCGATCGTGACTGACAATAATAAGTGTGCCATTAAATTCAGTGAGTAACTCCTCAAGCAGTTCGAGGGTTTCCATGTCGAGATCGTTGGTTGGTTCATCGAGCACTAACAAGTTTGCGGGCTTGCTAAAAAGTTTGGCCAGAATCAGGCGGTTTTGTTCACCGCCCGACAAGGCGCTTACCGGTTGCCGGGTACGCTCGGGCGCAAAAAGAAAGTCCTGTAAATAGGAAATGGCGTGGCGTTTCTTGTTGTTGATTTCGATAAATTCACGACCCTCTGCGAGATTGTCGATCACATTTTTTTCCATATCGAGGCTGTCGCGTAGCTGGTCGAAATAGGCTATTTCGAGTTTGGTGCCGGTTTTGACTGTGCCGGACTGCGGTAACAGTTTGCCGAGCAGCATGTTCAAAAGCGTTGTTTTGCCGGCGCCATTGGCACCGATGATACCGATGCGATCACCGCGCATAATGACCGTGGAAAAATCATCCACGATCACTTCCTGGCCGTACTCAAAATGCAGGTGTGAGGCTTCAATAACCAGCTTGCCCGATCGCTCTGCCGCTTCGATAGCAAACTCTGCCTTGCCGGTTTTTTCCCGGCGTTGGGCCCGTTCATTGCGCATGGCCTTCAATGCACGAACGCGACCCTCGTTACGCGTTCTTCTGGCCTTGATGCCCTGACGAATCCACTTTTCTTCCTCGGCAAGCTTTTTGTCAAAGAGGGCATTGGCTGTTTCTTCTGCAGCGAGTTGTTGTTCGCGAAAAGCCAGAAAGCCTTTATAGTCACCTTGCCATTGTCTCAGGTCGCCGCGGTCAAGCTCCCAGATGCTGTTGGCAATCTGTTGCAAGAAATGCCTGTCGTGAGTAATAAAGAGCAGGGCTCCCTGAAAATTGTTTAACTGCTGCTCCAGCCATTCTATGGTAGGAATGTCGAGGTGGTTGGTGGGCTCATCCAGCATCAGCAGGTCAGGTTCGCAAACCAGTGCCCTTGCCAGGTCCACTCTGCGTCGCCAGCCACCGGACAGTGAGTTCATTGGCTTTTCGGCAGGCAGTTTGAGTTTTTCGATAATTTTTTCGACCTGGGTGTTGAGCTGCCAGCCGTCAATGCTTTCGATCTGTTGCTGGATTTTTTCCAGTTTTCCCAAAGCACGGTCATCCATTTCACCGCTTAAAAGATGATGGTATTCAGAGAGCAATTTGCCGGCTTCAGGCAAGCCGCTCGCAACAAAATCGAAAACATCCTGATCGCTTCCGGCCGGCAGGTTCTGGTCGAGGTAGGCGATTTTTATGCCGTCACTGACGCGAAACTCACCGCTGTCGATCTGTATGTCACCTTTCAATATCTTCAGAAAGGTGCTTTTACCTGCGCCGTTTCTGCCGAGCAAGCCGATGCGCTGGCCTCTGTTGATATCGATAGTCACTTCATCAAGAAGGACATGGTGACCATAGGCGAGGTGGGCGCGATCGAGATGAAGTAGTGACATAAAGCGAGTTTGACAGGGTGGAAAACAGGAGGCACATCATAGAGCAAAATGCCGTATGCACCTAACGCTTGTTGCTGGATGGGGAATTCCTCCCGTCGGTTCCAGCGGGTGCCTAGAAAAACAGTCCGAGCGAGGGCCCAGTAATAACATTCCAGTCGAGTAAGACAAGCCGTGATGTCAGCACGAAACTGTCGCCTTCGATCTTAAGCGTGTCCTGTCTTTGGGCTGAATACTGGTAATTGTCGTTATCGAAACGACTGTAGTTCAGCAGCAAGTTGCTATAGGTTCGGAGCAGGTTTTCGGTTTCTGTGGTATAGACTTCGACATTGCTGACGAAGCGGCGTGTTCGCGCAGGGGGGTTGTCGCTCCACGAGTTGTTTTTGAAAGCGCGCATCACGCGGATCGACAGATTGAGCTTGTTTTCCTCGCGGTGGGCCGGCTCAAGGCCGTGGCTCAGTTCCTGCGCTACATTCAGAAAGGCCTCGGTATCGCGCAAGCTGTTGTCGCCAAAGGCTGTATGTCTTACCGGAATCTTGTAACAGATATCGTCACTGGTTAGCGCCAGCCATTGCTGGTATTTGCGTTCATCGAGCAAGCGGGCTTCACGGTAATAGAATTGTTCAACACGGCTGATGAGTTCGACATTGACTGTCGTGATGGAATCAGTCATGGTTTTGCTCCCCTGCAATCAGGTCTTCCTGCCAGCGCAGGTAATATTCGCGGGCATAATGTTCATCAAAGCAGCTGCCAACCCTGCCGGGCATCTCGGGATGTGGCTTGGCTTCTCCAAGCCCCAGCCCATAGTAATAGGGTGCGTCATCCATGCCGGCCATGGCACTGCCTTTCTGTTGCCATGCCCAGGCTTCGCTGTCTTCCTGCTCCAGTACACCGCCAGGGCCGAAAAAGAAGGTGTAGTTTTGCTGCATTTTTTTCTTGATGCTGTCGGGTGCGTTTTTTTTTTTTTTTTTCCATGAATAGTATTCGGTTTTATTTGTGACGTGGGGATGGTTGATGCGCAGTGTGCTTTTGTGCTAGAGCATGGAAAAATTGGGGTT
>JAGRJA010000480.1 GCA_020443005.1 Pseudomonadales bacterium | reverse complement strand
CGCAGCGGGCCGGAACCTGTTGACTTTATTCGGCGGAGGTTTCACCGGATGTTTCGGCTGGCGCCTCTGCCGCTTCTTCAGCACCAGCACCGGTTTCTTCAGCTGCTTCAGGCTCAGCGGCAACAGGTGCAGCAACCGCAATTTTTACCAGGCCTTCTTCAAGCAATACCTTGACCTTATCATCGCCATTCAACCATTTTTTGTTGGCGCTCTTAACGGCGTAGCGCTTGCTGCGCTTCTCGTAAATCGTGTAATCGCCTGTTTTTTTAACCACTTTCATCAGAATTTCCTCAATAAATACAAAACAACAATAAATGTCGGAGCGGATTATAAGGGCTGCTCATGATATGAACAAACAAATACCTTGCCGATCGGCTCCCTTCGATAAAAAAGCCGCCACCTGAAAACCCCGCAGCCAAAAAACCGGAAACACCCGCGCATTGATAGGATGAATGCGTATTTCACTCTGAGTCATTATTTGGATAATGGGCTGCCACCCACTTTAATTTTTTGTCAATCAAGGGAAAGGATGCCGCATGACAAACGACCCTTTTTTCAACAATGTGCTCATCGGTGTTTTTATCGCTGCCGCGCTCTTTACCATCGTGCTGTTCATTACAACCGCACCTTATGGCAAACAGGAGCGCGATGGCTGGGGACCGGGTATACCCATTCGCTGGGGATGGTTTTTACTCGAATTCCCCTCTTTTGCCGTGTTCGCCTGGTTTTACCTCAACAGCGATCATCGCTTTTCAGCTGTTCCCCTTGTGCTTTTTATTTTGTGGGAGATTCACTATGTGCACCGTACTTTTATCTACCCGCTGCGCCTGAGAGCCAAGCCGGGCGCACAGGAAAAAATCATCATCCTGCTGTTTGGCATAATCTTCAACGCCAGTAATGGTTACCTGAATGGCCTGTATATCGGCCAGTATGCCGAACACCTTTACAGTAATAGCTGGTTCAGCGACCCTCGCTTCATTCTTGGTATTCTGCTTTTTGCAGGTGGTTTTGCACTCACCAAACATTCCGATGCACTGCTGCGCAACCTGCGCAAGCCCGGTGAAACCGGTTACAAGATTCCGGTGGGGGGTGCTTTTCGCTGGGTTTCCTGCCCTAATTATCTGGGGGAAATCATTCAATGGGGCGGTTTTGCACTGGCCAGCTGGTCACTGGCCGGCCTGGCCTTTATGGCTTTCACTGCCGCCAACCTGATACCGCGAGCTATCAGTAATCACAAATGGTACCTTGAAAAATTTGAGCAATATCCGAAAGAAAGGAAAAGTGTCATTCCTTTCATTTTATAGCTTGAGCACAAAAGACTTCATGACGCTCACTGCCAAGTATTATGGTTTCTGTTGCTTCAAGCCATAGCCAAGGCGCTTCATCACATACTTTCTGGAATCAGGCAAACTCAATTTCCAGAGTCGGGCATCAATAATGTAGTGCCAAATACTGAAACATGTACCAATACCTGCCAGTAATACAGCTACATCCTTTTGAGAACCCAGCCAACTACTGGAAATCTCCAATTCCAGCATGCTCAACCAGGAATAATCAGCCAAAGCAGTCACAAAAGCAAAAACAAGGAATGCCAGAGCAACATATACAAACTTCATCCATACGCTACTTTGATTTCCCGCCATCTCATTACCTACATTCAGGCTGATAAGAGACATAAGAAGAAAATATTGCAGGGCATGAGCACCGCCATACATCAAAAAAGCAGTGACAGGCGGAAAGAAATAAATTGGTACATAGAACAACACCATAAACAAAAGAATGATATTCATAACCAAAGACTTTCTGAAAAATTCAGCACCATGCTTCTTGTAGGAAACCACAAGAAAAACCATATAGGAAATCAGCAGGATAGCCAATGGTATGAGACTTAGATTTTTAAACAACTGGTCATGATGGCCAAACAAACCTGTCAGCCCCACTGTCACACCGATTGCACCAACAAGAAAAGACCAAAACTCCAAATGTCGCTCAAATTCACTCACTTTGCCGGGGTGGAATTTAGATGCAAGAATGACATAAACACCGATGTTCTGCTTCTGATAGTGATACACCGTCAACCAGGTAAAAAAAATCAAATACAACTCTAGCGCCAACTGATTTGCCAGCAAATGATAAATAGAAACACCTGTTAGAACGAACAGAGGAAAGAAGAAGAAATAACGCTTGTTATTTCTGATAACCGGGTAAGCACTTTTATCGAGAAAAATACTGATTGTTGACGATTGATGCGCATGACTCAACAACCAGAGAATTGCCAAAGGCATAATTTGCTGAATATTAACCGCTTCCCAACCGGTAAAAAATGGCACAAATAAAAAAGGTGAAACAGAAGCAAGAAGCAAAAGAAAAATAAAGAGATTCTGCTGACTGCTTTGCTTTTCCGGATAGATTCTCAACATTTTCGCCCAGTCACAACATAAAAGCCCACATTAAATTCTGCCACCAACATACCTTCCTCCCAACGCGTAAAATAATCTATAACATGAAATTATGGCCGGATATTTATCAATCCTGCCTTTTCAGCGCTTTTAACCATACGTTTATGCTGTAGTGTCCACCCGCAATGTTCTACCTTGTTTCTGGTTGTCCATTGCTCAATACATTGCATATCTGAATCAAACTTGCTTTTCAGCATAGGCTCAAACCTGAGTGTTGACATACTCCAAAAAACAGCTATTGGCAAAGTCATTACCAATACTGTTTTCCCCCATAACAATGTCTTTCCACTCTTTGCAAACGCCTCCCTAATTAATGACATCACCAACAACAAAAGCAGAGAAACCAAAAACAGGGAGTACATTTTATAACGCGGCTGAAAAACCATCTCATAAGGCAAAAGCCAGGAGCGCTGGAAAGAGGCGATAGAGATTGATAACAGAATATACACCATAAAAAAAACGACATAACCATGAGTGGCAAGCAGTTTAAGCCTATATTTAAACAACAAATACAACATTAAAACGACTTCTGCCCCGCCGAAAAATAACGCCACATATTTAGAATCACTAAATGTTGACCAAGAACCGACCCAGCTAAATTGCCATAAAAGAATATTACCAACAAAGCGAAGCCATGAATCCGTTGCATCTACAAATGTTGTTTCATATATACCGTAGGTCTGAAAGTCTGAAAAATACAAATAAATAAATACTGAACTAAGCAAAAAATGCGCAAACAAAAAGAAGTTTCTCAAAGGGTGGGGCTGTGCAAAGAATAAACAGGCGAACCCAAGAGGTATTATAATCAACCCGTTTCCAAGAGTGACATACCCCCAAAAAGCACAAAATTCAAACAACAGAAAAGCCACCAAGCCAGGTCTACAAGCAAAAAATAAAGCTAAACCGCCCCAGAAAAGCGAACCGTACTGACTAACACTGCAAGAAGTCCAGAGTATGCAGGAATGGTGAACTGGTGACGCCAGCAATGTCATGCTGGGCAAAAGATACAGCAAAGAATCCGAAAAATTTCTCGCCAGGGAAGCTGCAACAACAGCCATAGGTATAAACAAAAAAGTATTTCCTACAAAGTTAAGGAAATTAAAATTCACTTCACCAAATATATGGTAGGAAATAACACTGAACAATTTGATAGTAGCCGGTCGGTGTTCTGCATGCTGGATAAAAAAAACTGACAAAATATCTCGCAAGGTTTCCTGCTCAAACATCAAGCGCACATCATTGACAAAAATCTCCACCTCTTCACCACCAGGCAAATTGGTCGAATAATGCATTGTCATTAAAAAGTAATAGCTGAGAGGGATTAACCAAAAGAAAGACAAGAGCCTGATTATTCCGGGGTACTCAATATTGGAGTTTTCCTTTAACATGAACCTTGCCAAAATTTGAATGAAACCGCCGGACAGCATGATTGGAAAACCGGCATTGCTACGACATATCAGTATAGCTCTACCCCCTTTTTTTTACTAGCAAAGCGTAATACAGCTTCATCAACTAAAAATTCAGGTAAACATGAGCACAAAATATTTTCACAGCATGTTAGTTTTACTGCTTTCTGCTGTCACTTTTTCAGTGGCTGCATTCGGTCAACCCATAGTACAAACTACTTTTATAAAACAATACTTCAATGCCTGTATTGAGCAGGACCTGGACGACTACATAGACATTCACTATAAATCTGCTGAAACAGAAAGAGCACAATGGCAAAAATACATGAACCACTTCTGCTCCAATCAGCACATGTCAGATTTTTTTGGTGTGAAGTCAAAAGCAGATATCAACCTGAGCAAGCTTCATGTATCGGTAAACAGGATGACTGCCAATAAAGCCGGTGTCATTGCCCAGCTTGACTATAACGGGGTCGACCTACCCAAATCACTCGTACTCTTCCCGGACTGCAGCGAAACCTGGAAAATCGGGTACGCCATCGACAACCCAAAGTTTAAATCCATCAAAACAACACCTGCTTCAAACCAATAATCAAAAAGTCACCCCATCAACCACGGCCGTTCCGGGTGAGCGGTTTCTGCAAGATCATAGCGTTTTGAAGAATAATAGCCTTGCCCGAAAGGGCGTTTAAAAAAACGCGCCGGAGATACACTGGCGTAATTGGGGGCCCCTTCATAAGCGCAATAATGTGTCACCAAACTGCGACGGCTACTCGCTGAATCGGTTATCGGCGCGCCTCCGTGAGCAAGATTGGCATGCCAGATCAAGGCATCACCTTTCTTCGGCAGGAAGTACGCTTCATTCACACCGCGAAGCAATGCAGCGCGCTTGATAAAATCGAGGTACTCAACATGGGTAACCTTGCCATCGCGATTCGGGTTCCAGGCAATATGCTTGTCCTTGAACAGGAACACCTTGTCGCGGTGACTGCCTGGGTAATACATCAACTCGCCCGAACCCGGTTTGACATCCTCCAGAGCAATCCAGGAAGCTGTCAATGTCAGTGGTTTATCCACGACCACATAGGAAATGTCCTTATGCATGGATTGCTCTGACCCGCGAAGAAAAGTCAGGGTTTGAAAAGCCAGTGGCGGTTGCCCGTAAACCAGTGATAAAAAATGGGTGATCGGATCGGCCAGTATTGCTGCCAAACTGGCTTCACTGGGTACATACATATCGAGGATGCGACACTTGTCAGGCAGATCAGCCGACGCGGGATGACCAAACTGCTTTCCCTGATACTTGACCAGATAACGCTCAGGCGTGTTATGCATGGTGTCAATATCGCGATTGATCAGGTCGACATGCTCCGGGCTAATGGCACCCGGAATAATCACAAAGCCCTGCTCAATAAATTGCCGCAAGTGCTGTGCGTCAACCTGACTGATGTCACCGCCGGCCAAACGCGCCTCTACCCGCCCCAGAGCATCAGGCTGATCAACCCAGAGCGGAAAGCTGACTTCTTCCGGCTTTTGCGACTCAATACTCATGACCTTATCTCCAACTCCCCGTTACCGGCATTCCGACAGAATGTGATTCTCATTGCTGGCGACAACAGTACCGTGCCATCAGAAAACAAAAAAGCCTTGTCCGGGCTTCAATTGATTTCGAGCAAGAATGTCACAGGCCCGTCATTCAGCAAGCGTACTTTCATATCGGCACCAAACACACCACTGGCAACATTGCCAAGCTTGCCTTCCACTTCATTTACAACGAAATTGTACAGGCGCTCTGCCAGTTCCGGTGCTGCAGCACTGGAAAACGAAGGCCTCAGGCCTTTTTTCGTGTCCGCCGACAGGGTGAATTGTGACACGATCAACAATTCACCCGCTATATCGGTAACAGAGCAGTTCATCTTACCTTCATCATCGGGAAACACCCGGTAAGCCAACAGTTTGTCAATCATGCGCAAGGCGGTTTCTTCACTATCGTGTTTATCAACGCCCAACAACACCAGCAAGCCCCGGTGAATTGCACCAACACAAACGCCTTCCACTTCTACGGAAGCTTCCGTTACTCTCTGGATTAAAGCCCGCAAGCCTGCACACCCCTCAATACGCCAAAAACTTCAGCAGCCAAACCAAATCAGCAGCCAAACCAAACTGATTGGCAATCACAAAGGGAAACAGTAGCATGGGTAGTAAAGCCATAACATCCCCCTTTTTTCTGAAAGTACACAACAAAGGCTTGTCACCGATGAAGAAACAACGATGGATGCAAATTTCCCGCACCTGCCTGCACTGTATAGTGTTGCTATCACTGCTTTCCTGCACGCAACCATCAGAAGAAGAGCAAATTCAGTTGCAAATCAAGTCGATGCAGGCAGCACTTGAAAACAAAAAATCCGGCGCATTGATGGATTTCCTTCACCCCAATTTCAGTGCGCAAAAAGACATGACCCGCGATCAACTTCAGGCTCTGCTTGCCCTGAATTTCCTCAAGCACAAAACTATTAATGTCACCCTGATCTCGACTAAAACCGCCATTGACCCGGTTTATGATTATCAGGCCGAAACGGCTGGCACAGCCCTGATTACCGGTGCCGACCGCTTGCTACCAAAGGATGGGCGCTTGTACAGCTTCTCGCTTGCCTGGCAAAAAGAGGGGGACGATTGGTTATTAAAAAAACTCGCCTGGGAATAACAACAGGCTTTCTACAAAGCTAAAAACAAACAGTGCTAGAATATTAAAGTATCTACAGCGGGATTATTATGAACGACACCATCACAGAAAATACTGAAAGCACTGCAAGCCAGCCAGCCGTCAAGCCGTCAAGCACACTGAAAACTTTTTTCATTATTCTTTGCTCTGTCCTTTTATCTGTGCTGATCGTTTTTGCAAGCCTGAAATACTTTCTTTTTCCCGATGCTTTTCGCCCGGTCAACCTCAGTGAGAAAGAACAACAACAGCTCGAACAAAAGATTGATCGCCTCGACAACTTTTCCACTCACACCAAGTTACAACCGGAGCGCTATAGCGAGGACAATGCCGAACGCAGTATCAAGTTTTCCGAAAGGGAGCTGAATGCATTACTGGCCAAAAATACCGACCTTGCCGACAAACTGGCGATCGACCTTTCCGACAATCTCGCCAGCATTAAACTCCTGGTGCCCGTTGACCCCGATTTTCCCGTGATAGGCGGCAAAACCCTCAAAGTGTCTGGAGGCGTGGCATTATCTTACAGTAACGGCAAACCCCTGGTTGCTCTTCGCGGTATCAGTATCTGGGGTGTACCTCTGCCCAATGCCTGGCTCGGCAACCTGAAAAATGTCGACCTGGTAGAGATGTATGGAAACGACCCCGGCTTCTGGCGCTCCTTCAGTGAGGGCGTGGAAAACATTGTTATCAAGGAAGGCAGTGTCTTGATAGAACTCAAGGAATAAATGTTTACACTTGGCATCCGTCGACCCTTTACGCTACCGGCATAACCCTCTTTAACAGACCAGGAATCTGCACCTAATGAATTCACCACAACCCGCCATTCTTTCTGCACTCTCCCCCCAGAGTCGTTATCTTTCATTCTCTCTGATACCGGGCTGTGAACCGCATGAGGTTCTGGAAGAGCTTCGTCGATCCATCGATATGACCAACAGCGTTATCGGTTTCGGCCCCTCACTGGTTGAAACCCTCGGGCTGAATATCTGCGGCCTAAAACAGCATCCGGCCCTCTCCGGCAAAACCATCGACATTCCCTCCACACCCGTTTCGCTGTGGCTGTGGTTAAAAGGCGATGATCGTGGCGAGTTACTGCATCGAAGCCGTTCCATCGAACACCGGCTTGCACCGGCATTTCTGCTTGAAGATGTGAGCGATGCTTTTATTTACGGCAACAGCCAGGATCTCACCGGCTATATTGATGGCACAGAAAATCCGCAGGGCGAAGACGCACTTGCCGCCGGTTTTGTGCAGGACGCCGGAAGCAGATTACAGGGCAGCAGTTTTGTTGCCGTTCAGAAATGGCTGCACGACCTTGATACTTTCGAAAACTTTTCTGCAGAAAAACGCGACCACACCATTGGCAGACACATTGCCGACAACACCGAAATAGCGGATGCCCCCCCTCGGCGCATGTCAAAAGAACAGCGCAGGAAAGCTTTGAACCGGAAGCTTTTATTGTTCGTCGATCCATGCCATGGGCCGATGATATGTCAGCGGGTTTGATGTTTGTCGCTTTTGGAAAACATTTTGATGCCTTTGAAAGGCTGCTCGACAATATGCTCGGCAAAAACGACGGGATAAGTGATGCACTGTTCAGTTTTACGCGCCCTGTCAGCGGAAGTTACTTCTGGTGCCCTCCCGTAGATGATAAAGGGCAGATTAACTATGACTTTTGAAAACGGCTGACAGAAAACAGGCAGAAGAAAAGACGCTCTTTGTTCACCCGCCCTCTTCACAGAGCCAAGCAACGGCTTTAGCGGCCTGGCTGAACGGCTGACCAACAACGCCTTTTTCACGAATCAAATATGTCATGAAGTACCAATCATCCTGACATTGGCTCTCTTCAGGCAAAAGTATCGCAAACACACAGTACCTGAAATCCCTGCCATTCCAGTTTTGAGTAAATGTGAATTGTTCTTTCTTGTTCATGCGAGTGGGCGCATTCATTGCAGAAAAATCGACCAGTATACGCCTGCATTGATGCTGCTTGATGTGCCGCAAAATACCCTGACGAGCTTCTTCGTGCTCCTGAAAAGTATCCGGCAACCTGAATGTCAACCGAATAAAATTTCGCTCGCGCTCATGGGATAATGTAAACGGCATGAATCACCTCCTGTCATCCAGCGCCTTCAGTTATTCAAAGCGTAGCATGAAAAAAACAATACCCAACCAGCCACGCATTCATCACGCGGCTGACCAGGAAAGGAAGTGAAACAGGAATGAGCAGCTTGCAACCCGCGCTCGAACCGCTTATTCAGGGTCGAAGGAAATATGCATTTCCTTGATACCCGGGATAAAACTCGACACCAGATTTTTGGTCTGACCCACCAGCTTAGGATTACGCAAGCGCGGAATAATTTCCGAAAACATCACATTCAACTCCTTGCGGGCAAGGTGGGAACCCAGACAAAAGTGCTGGCCAATACCGAAAGTCCTGTGTTCATTGCGAAGATTGGGGGTTCGCTGGTTTCGCGTGATATCAAATTTCTCGGCATCTTCACCAAAGATCTCATCATCGTGATTCACTGATGGATAGAACATTCTGACGATATCGCCTTTCTTGATATCCATATCACCGAGCTTGATATCCTCTCTGGCTGTGCGCTGCATGTAATTGAAAGAAGGGTAAAAACGCAGTATTTCTTCTACTGCATCGGGAATCAGTGCAGGATTGTCAACCAGCATCTGCAGTTGCTCAGGGTGCTCCATCAGCAGGCGCATACCGTGAGTGGTTGCTGTTCTTGTGGTTTCAACACCGCCGGCAATCAGTATCAGGAAGAAGCTGCAAAACTCGAACTCATTGAGGTTATCACCTTCCACAACACCGTTAAGAAGCGCATGTAATACCGTGCCTTCTTTCGGATTTGCCCTGTGATTGGCTGCCAGACCCATGGCAATTTCAAACAGCTGTGCCGCGGCCAGCTGGCCATCCTCCGGGGAAACATCCAGCTCGGGATCATCCATACCAATCATGATGTCGACCAGATCGGAAAACTTCTGGCGATCTTCGGAAGGCATTTCCATCAGGGCGCAAATCACGAACAGTGGCATCTCGGCTGCCACTTCACTGACAAACTCGCACTCACCCTTTTTGGCGATCTGGTCGATGATATCTTTGGCAAAATCACGCATCATCGGCTCGAGCTCATCGACCGCACGACCGGTAAAAGCATTTTTGACAACGCGGCGAAATTTGATGTGATCGGGCGGGTCCATATTGATAATCAATTGTTTCATGATTTCCCGTGCTTCCGGGTCCTCATCGCCACCGGGTGTGGGGTGCGCCAGATTATCGCTGGAGGAAAAAAGTGCAGGGTTCTTTGAGATAAAATCAATATGCTCTCGTTTGGTCACCGCCCAAAAAGGTCCGCGATCTGAATCTTGCAGTGATACAGGGCACTCGGCACGCAGTTTGCGAAAGGCATCAAACGCAAGACCCTGTTCCGCCATTTTTACCGGATTCATCAGATCTGCCTGAAACGGACATTTTTCGGTCATAAAGATACCCCCTGCTGAGTATTGGATTTATCGAAAGAAAACAGAATGCGGAGCAAACTACCCTTTTTTTTGGGTGGACGCAATGTCGAAGTTCTTCAACCTTGCGCTGAATCAGCAAGCGCACTCGCCAATAGATTGCCCGCACAAACAGCAGCGACACAAGGCCGGGTGAACCTCACTGTAAAATTTTGCGTATTTATTGACTCTGGGAATCAATAAACGACAATGTGATCCTGTTTTTTTTCCTGAATTTACAGCACTTACACACCGGAGATGCCTCATGCGTTTTACTTTTCACGCCACCATGTGCCAAACAGATCACTATATTCCCCTGGCAAAAGCTGTAGAGGAACTCGGTTTTCACGGTTTCACATTCCCGGACAGTATCTGCTACCCGGAAGTCGCCAATACCAAATACCCCTATAACGCCGACGGCTCCCGCAATTTTCTTGAAGGGCTTCCCTTCCTTGAGCCTTTTTGTGCCATACCTGCGCTCGGTGCTGTCACCGAGCGCATTCGCTTTACCACCAGCGTGGTCAAGCTACCCATTCGAAACCCGGTTCTGGTTGCAAAGCAAACCGCAACGGTGGCCTGCATGACCAATAACCGCTTTGCCTTGGGTGTGGGTATCAGCCCCTGGGTTGAAGATTTCCAGATTTGCGGCGAGCGCTGGGAAGGCCGGGGCAAACGCATGGACGAAATGGTCGACATTATTCGTGGTCTCATGACGGGTGAATACTATGGTTATGACAGTGAGTTCTACCAGATCCCCGCCTGCAAAATTTGCCCGGTACCCGATCAACCCGTACCCATACTCATTGGCGGGCATGCCGACCCGGCATTAAAACGGGCTGCACTGATTGGCGATGGCTGGGTTCATGCTGGCGGAGATGCAGAAACCCTCAAGACTTTCATCGACAGGATCAATGCCTATCGAAAAGAATTTGGCACCGACAACAGGCCCTTTGAATTCCACGCCATTACTGCTGACGCCTTTAGCGTCGATGGCGTCAAAAAACTGGAAGAGGCCGGTGTTACCGAATGCATCGTGGGTTTTCGTGATGCCTATGCAGGAGACCCGGATGACAAAACCGTGGAACAAAAAATAGACATTCTCAAATGGTTCCAGGACAACATCATCCAGCATTGCGGCGACCCGGTCTGAGCGCCATGCGCATCCTGCATTACCCGGGCCGGCTTGTTCTGGCCTTTTTGCTCATTATCACCAGCGCGTGCACGGGTCTGCCAAAAGGGGTAACACCGATACAGGGTTTCGAGCTCAACCGCTATCTGGGTACCTGGTATGAAATCGCCAGGCTCGATCACGCCTTTGAGCGCGGCCTCGACTGGGTTAGTGCGGAATACAGCTTGCGGGATGATGGCGGTATCCGGGTAGTGAATCGCGGCTATAACACTGACAAACAGCAATGGAAAGAAGCCATAGGCAAGGCCTTTTTTGTAGACAGGACAGATGTCGGGCGGTTAAAAGTCAGTTTTTTCGGGCCATTTTACGGTGGCTATAACATCATCGCACTGGATGAAAACTATCAATATGCCCTGATTGCCGGCCCAAACCTCAACTACCTGTGGATATTGTCTCGACAGCCTCATCTTTCTGAAGAAATTGTCGACAACTTGATTCATCAGGCAAAAGAAAGCGGTTTTGCAACAGAAGCATTGATTTTTCCTGCCCATCAAACCGGGGGTTCCTGAAACCGGTTTTTACCAGAGCCATCTGCTCGACAAAACCTGCAATTGCCGTTCTGCGCACAACGACTCCTGCTTCACAGGTATCAGCAATAGCCCTGTACGCCGGGATTTGTCCGGATTCCGGGTTATAAAGAACCTGATCATGCAGCTTCACATCAAGTATGCCGCCAGTGTGGTTTACTGCTCCTTGACGCCCTGACGCTCTTCATCACTTCGCAAATGCACCCATACACAATAACCGGCCAGCGCAACAAACCAGCACAGCGCCATCGACCCGATCACATGGGAAAGAAAATGGGCGCCACGATACATTTGGGTCAAACCAAAAACAGAACCGGCACTGACAGCCACACTCAGCACATGGAAACGATAGCGATAAAAATATTCTCTGGCAAAAAAGTAAGCTGCCAGCAAACCAAAGCCGGTTGAAGCATGGGAACTCGGAAAACAGTGGCCATCACCCCGGGTGGGCAAGCTGAAAATACTTTGAAACGCATGCTCGCCACCATAACGAACCAAATGCCAGGGGCAATCGATATGAGTTGTATGTTTGAACACATTGGTCAGAAAAGGCCCCAGAGGAAGGAATATGGATAAAAAAAACAGCCCGCTTCTGTAATGTGAAAACCAGCGCCGGAGTTTGATAATGCCCGTATAACGAACGGGCATGTTTTCATGCAGTAACACAGCCAGCAAGGCAAACGCCCACAGAAACATCACCATGCGTTTCAGGAAAATCTTGGGGGCATCGTGAAAATACAAGGCAAGAAAATCAGTTATACCATTATCCCAGTTGCGGTGATTGAGCCGGTAGAGATAATCCTCCAGCTGAAAATCAAGCTCACGCGATTCTATCCACCAGAGTGCTGCCAGAAAAAAAAGCAAGGGCAGCCACAAATGGGTAATCAGGAAATGCGCTTTCGAGGATAGAGAACCGTTCAGCGGCAAGAGCGTTTGGCGTTTTTTGTCGGCAATCACAGCGTATCTTTACGCTTTTCTGACGATACATCAGCCACCGGAATGTTTTGCCTGACTTCACTGGCATCAACCACATGACGGGGCATTTGACGAAACTGTTTCAGATCATAAACAACCTGGTTATCCAGTTTCTTGTCAAGTATGTAGGCTGCACCCTGGTAGAGTGAAATCGCATCAAGCACAAGCGGTGCCTGTGTCGTTTCCTGCTCGCTCACACTCAGGCTGTCATCATAACTTCGCAAACGCGCCCGGTTGCCGGGGCTGAGAATGGCCATCTGATCACCACTAAACAGACCGAGATGCTGATAATTACCCAGCATCACGGGGTGCTTCTCAAAAGGTGTCGATAACAGGTTATACCCAAAGAAGCTTGACACATAATCCATATTCATCAGCCCGAGCAAGGTGGGTGCAAGATCAATCTGGCTGGCGAGCACAGCGGTTTTTTGGGGCTCGATATGCGCAGGCGAATAAAGAAAGAGCGGAATGTGGTAGCGCTCTATTGGCAGATCCTCACGACCATCACTACCGGCACAATGATCGGCCAGAAATACAAAGACCGTATCTTTAAACCACTCTCGGTTTTTTGCGTCAGCCAGAAATTTCCCGATAGCGTAATCGGTGTATTTGACGGCACCTTCCCTGCCCGATCGGGAGGGAATATCAATACGCCCGTCAGGATAGGTGTAGGGCCTGTGATTAGAGGTTGTCATCACATGCAGAAAGAAGGGCTGTTTTTTTGCAGCAATGCTGTCAGCTTCACTCAAGGTCAGGTCATACAAATCCTCGTCTGAAATTCCCCAGGCGTTACTGAAGGAAATCTTTTCCGGGTCAACATCATTCTGGTCAACAACACGGTAACCATTGCCCCTGAAAAACGCGCCCATATTGTCGAAGTAACTTCTGCCACCGTAGAGAAATACGGGTTGGTAACCCTTTTCACTGAGCACGAAACCCAGACTGCGAAAGCCACTTTCCTGCCCCGGTCGTTTCACTACAGAGCGCCCCGGTGTGGGTGGAATCGAGAGTGTCACCGATTCAAGGCCGCGCGTGGTTCGGGTGCCGGTGGCGTAAAAACGGGTGAAAAACAGACTTTCCTCTGCCAGTTTGTCCAGATTCGGTGTAAGCCCCTGCTCACTGCCCATTACACCCAGATATTTCGCGCTCATACTTTCAATGGTGACCAACACGATATTGAGCGGCTTCTCTTCGCCAGGATTATCAATATAACGGGTAATATCAAGCGGGTTGCTGATCTCATCAGGCAGCTCACCTTTGTAAGTTCCAACAAGGTTCGGCAATCGGGCCTGCAACTGCTCATCGTCAATAACCGGGTAGAACTGATGGTAATCGAGCTCATTGTTCCGAAAGGCTGCAAAGAACAAATACGGCCCGTTACCGGCAAGCTCTTTGTCGTTCGGGTTAGTGCCCAGCCTGTTCAGAAAGGACGCATCCAGATAAAACCACTGACCAACTGACAGTGCCAACAGCATGGCTGCCAACGAAAAGTCCCGTGGTCTGGCTCCGTCCTTTTCCCTGTTCCCGTCAACCCTTCCAGACAAGAACGCACCCGGCAGCATCAGTGGAAAAAGCAGAAAATGATTGATGAGCAACGAAAGTACGGCGATCAAGGCCAGAAGGGGGTAAACCGGATAGGACTGCAGGATATTGTTGATAACCTCGTCGGAATAAACCAGATAATCTACTGCAATGAAATTGAAACGGGCCCTGAATTCATCCCAGAAAAACCATTCGGAGCAGGCCGTAAACAGTGCAATGTACACCAGCAGAAAGCCGCAAATATAAAATACAACGCTTCTTCCACCCGCTTTCATAAAAAGGGTCAGGGGCAGCAGCAATAAAGCCAGAACCGCATCCAGATAGATCAGAAATGCAATATCCAGTAAGAAGCCATCCAGAAATATGGCCGGCATACTCGCCGTAACATGGCTGCCATCCAGCATGGCCTTGACAAAAAAGGCCAGCCGGGTGGCCAGAAAAACCAGCAACCAGAAAAAATTGCTGACTAAAAAAAATCGTGCAAGTGGTATATTGCCCTGTGAATCAGACATACGCTCTATCGCCGCCAGTTGAAAACCGGTGCCATGTTACAAACAGGTAAGTCAAGGGACCGTTAAACAATTGTGAAAATATCATCAAAACAGCCCAAGATAACACTATGCGTTTACTTCTTATAGAAGATCAGCCCGAAATCCTCAACAACCTGGTCGATTATTTCGAAATGAAGGGACACACCGTCGACTGTGCCAAGGACGGTATCAGCGGCCTTCATCTGGCTGTTACCCAGCCCTTCGACCTGATTATCCTCGACATCATGTTGCCAGGTATGGATGGCTACAAAGTCTGCAAACGACTCAGGGAGGATGCCAGAATTGATACGCCGATCATCATGCTGACGGCCAGAGATGATATTGACGACCGGGTTCATGGGCTGCAATCCGGTGCTGATGACTATCTCGTCAAACCCTTTTCCCTGTCAGAACTGAACGCCCGTGCTGAAGCCATCCTGCGTCGGGTAGACCGTAAAAACATCCACCTGCTGCAAGTTGACGACCTTTGCTTCGACATGGATTCACTTGAAGTTACCCGACAATCGCGACGCATAAACCTGAACCCGATTGGCCTGCGAATCCTCGAAAAACTCATGAAAATGAGCCCGAATGTTGTACGCAAAAGCGAACTTGAATATTTTCTATGGGGAGAGGATATCCCCGACAGCGACAGCTTGAGAACACATATCCACAGCTTGCGACAAGCTGTCGACAAACCGTTTGACACGCCCTTGATTCACACCGTCCACGGTATTGGCTATGTACTGAAAGCATCCGCAGCATGAAATACAAATCCCGTCTGAGCCAAAGAATCGTTATTGCTTTTTTTCTGATGACCCTGTTAATCAGCGGTCTTTTTTCACTGGGCATCACCAGTGCCATTACGCTGGTAGAAAAAAACCTGGTTTCAAACGAACTGGAAAAAGAAAGCGGTCACCTTATCGATGCCTGGCTGCAGGGCTATCGCATCAGGCTTGATGCCGATACCCTGCTCTATACCAGCCAGGACAACAACAGGCCCTCCTACCTCGATTCAGTGCAAGAGGGATACACCGAAATTGTCATGGCCAACAGGGCTGTCTATGTCTTCAAACAAACTGTCGACGACAAAGTGTTTTACCTCATCAAGGATCAAAGCGAGTTTGAAAATCAGGAAAACCTGATCAAACTTGCCATTTTCGGCGGTTTTATCAGCAGCATATGTTTTTCACTGTTGCTGGGCGTGTTTTTGGCACGCACCATTATCGCCCCGGTGAGAAAACTCACCGAAAAGGTAAACGACAGAAAATATGATACAAACAACCCGTCCGATATCGCTTCGGGTTTTGCCGATGATGAGGTCGGTGAGCTGGCCTCGGTGCTGGACGATGCGATGAACCGGTTGCGTCAGGCAAAAATCAGGGAATCCTATTTTACCAGCGATATCAGCCATGAATTACGCACGCCCCTGATGGTCATTCGAAGTTCAGGTGAGCTCATGCTGGAAAAAGGCCACTATTCCCAACAAACCCTCCAGAACATTGTGACCGCCACCCGAGAAATCGAGGAGTTGACGGAAACATTTTTATGCCTTGCCCGAGGCAAGAACGCAATCACTACAAAAACACAAACACTGCAGGCAATCTTGCAGGAACAAATACCATTCTGGGAACGACAAATAACCAACAAGGGAATCGCTTTTCACTACGAGACGCTCGAAAAAGAAAACCGCTTTTTTCAACTTGAATTCCCGGTTGTTTTGCTGAAAACCATTACCAACAATTTATTGCGCAATGCCTTGCATTACACGAGTGAAGGCTGTATCAGCATCAAACTGGAACCCGGCGCTTTACAAGTCTGCGACACCGGCAGAGGCATCCCGGAAAGTGACAAGGCCATGATCTTCCAGGCCTTTTACCAGGGAGCCGAACACAACCCTTGCGGGGCAGGGTTAGGACTTTCGATCGTACAGCGTATTTGCGAAGCCATGCAGTGGAAGATCAGGGTCAGTGACAATTCGCCACAAGGCACCTGCTTCTCGATTATTTTCGCCGACGATGATGCGTTTTGATTGTCAATCTTTTTTAACAGAATTTTAACGACCTTTTCTTTATAATCAGCAACATATTGAAATCGTCATCCACCCATTCAGCTTGAGCGTATTCATGGTAAAACCGGCTTCCGGATCCGTAGATCTCGAATTTTCACAAAAGTACGACAAGAAACACGCCCGCCATTATTTTGAAAAACATCAGGCCAACCTGTCTCGTCGACTTTCTCACAGAATGGAAGAGCACATGGCCCGCAAAGCCCTTCAGGCCGCAGGTAATCCCGCCACGGTGATGGATCTTCCTTGCGGAGCCGGCCGATTCTGGCCACTTTTGCTCAGCCAGCAAAATCGCAAATTAATTGCCGCCGACAATTCACCCAACATGATAGAAACCGGCCTGCAAAATCATCAGGCACTCGTTAAAAACAGGATTGAAACGCTGACCACTTCGGTTTTTGCCATCGATTTACCCGACAATGCCGTTGAAAGCGTGTTCTGCATGCGCTTGCTTCATCACATCGGCGATGCCGGTGATCGACAAACCATGTTTGCAGAGTTACAGCGGGTCGCAAGCAAAAATGTGATCATCTCGCTCTGGGTAGATGGCAATATCAAATCCTGGCAACGAAAAAGGCTGGAAAAGAAACGTGATCGTCAAAAGAAGCACAAAATCCAGAATCGCTTTGTTCTACCCGCCAAACAAATTGAAAAAGAATTCGCAGATGCGGGGTTTTCCATCAACACACATTTTGATTTTTTCCCCTTTCTGTCGATGTGGCGTGTCTATGTACTGGAATGCCCATCCGCATAAACACAACATCGCAAACTGGCAGCACGGTACAAATGACCTCATTCGATCACCTTGAAACAGTTCCGGAAAACTGGATAGAAGCGCCTAATTTTCGCCGGGGCGGCACCAGTGGTGTCATCAAGACACGCATCGATAACAACGATGTTTATATCAAGAAGCAGAATGGCCATATTTACCGCAGCTTCAGGCATCCTTGTGGCCAGCCCACAGCCTTGAGAGAGCAGGAAGCCATCCTCGCCATGCAAAAACTGGGGGTTCGTGTACCGGACATCCTGCATTGTGAATCACGCCGTATTAATGGCAGGCTCCGCACCTATCTGGTTACTCGGGCCCTTGAGGGTTATGAACCACTGGACAGCTTCTTTTTACATCGTTATCAGGCCTTGCCTGCAGACAAGCAGCAACAGTTAATCAAGGAGCTGGCAGAGATGCTGGCAAAAATACATCGTTGCAAGTGGCAGCACACTGCGCTTTATCCCAAACACATCTTTATTCGTACAGAGGGGGAACAGTTTGAGTTTGCCCTGATTGATCTTGAGAAAATGCGCCGACGCCTGACGGTCAAACAGGCCAGCAAACATGACCTGGAACAATTCAGCCGACACCAGCCGGCCTGGGGCGAGAAGGGCTGGGCAACTTTTCTGGCCAGCTACGAAGAGGCTCTCGCCGCGAACTGAAGCGCCCCCCACAGCCATAAAGTCACTACCCTTCTGCAAGCAATCCGGGCAACAAAAAAACCGTCATCGATTATGCGGGCTTTTTCGAAGCGCGTTTCCTTTCGTGTTCCAGCAGCAGTTTTTTACGCAGACGAATAGCCAGTGGTGTCACTTCAACCAGCTCATCCTCATCGATAAACTCAAGGGCCTGTTCAAGACTGTGTCTCACCGGTGGGGTCAGCAACAGGTTTTCATCGGTACCGGCAGCGCGAATATTGGTAAGCTGCTTGGCCTTGGTCGGGTTAACCACCAGATCGTTACTGCGTGAATGCAGGCCGACAATCTGCCCTTCATATACCTCGACATTCGGGTCAATGAACAGGCGGCCGCGATCCTGCAAGGTAAAAAGTGAATACGCCAGTGTCTTGCCCTTCACCATGGAAACCAGCACACCATTGTTGCGACGACCAACCTCGCCCATTTTGACCGGCCCATAGTGATCAAAAACATGGGTCAGAATGCCGCTACCCGAAGTCATGGTCAGAAACTGGGAGCGAAAACCGATCAGCCCCCGTGCCGGAATGATAAATTCCAGCCTTACCCTGCCCTTGCCATCCGGGGTCATGTTCGTCATTTCTGCCTTGCGCAAGCCCAGTTCTTCCATCACGGAACCCTGATGCTCTTCTTCACAATCAATCACCAATTGCTCATAGGGCTCCTGTAACTCGCCATCGATTTCTTTCTGGATAACCTCAGGCCGCGAAACACCCAACTCAAAACCCTCCCGACGCATGGTTTCAATCAATACCGACAGGTGCAGCTCACCACGGCCGGAAACAATAAATTTGTCAGGAGAATCACCCTGCTCCACACGCAAGGCAACATTGTGAATCAACTCCCGCTCGAGACGCTCCTTGATATTGCGCGAGGTGACAAACTTGCCATCCTTGCCGGCAAAGGGTGAGTCATTGACCTG
>JAGRJA010000479.1 GCA_020443005.1 Pseudomonadales bacterium | reverse complement strand
GCGTGTTGCGGGATTTTGCCATTCAGGGTTATGTGCTGGACAAGGCTCGGCTGGAGAATGGCAGCTTTTTCGGCAATGATTATTTTGAGCGCCTGCAGATGCTTGGGTTTGAGTGCATGCGCACGCAGCAAGGTGCAATGAAGTGAGCAAGGAAAAACAGAATATCGAATGGAAAGAAAGTTGGCGTAATGAATACATCAAATGGATTTGCGGTTTTGCCAACGCCTACGGCGGTACATTGATTATCGGTAAAAATGATAATGGTGAAGTGGTTGGTGTAGAAAACGCGAAGCGGTTGCTGGAAGAAATGCCCAACAAGGTGCGCGATATTCTCGGCATCATGGTGGATGTGCACCTGAAAAAAAGCAAAGGCCATGAAGTGCTGGAAATTCGCGTAGAGCCAAGCCCGCACCCGGTGAGTTACAAAGGCCAATACCATTACCGCAGTGGCAGCACCAAACAGGAACTGAAGGGCGCGGCACTGGATGCATTTTTATTGAGCAAGGTGGGCAAGCATTGGGACGGCGTGGCCATGCCTGGCGTCAAACTGGGCGATTTATCCAAAGCGGCCATCAATCAATTTTCCCGATTGGCAAAAGAAAGCCGTCGTCTGGATAACACGATATTGAAAGAACCGGCAGGTAACTTGCTGGAAAAACTCAACCTGCGTGATGGCAAACACATAAAGCGCGCAGCTGTATTGTTATTCCACCCCAAACCGGAAAGCATGATCACCGGCGCTTACACCAAAATCGGCTTCTTCCGCAGCAACACAGATTTGCGTTATCAGGATGAAATCAACGGTGATTTGTTTACCCAGGTGGATAAAACCCTGGAGCTGCTGCAAAGCAAATACCTGCAAGCGGGCATTGAGTATCAGGGAGTCCAGCGTATTGAAACCTTGCCGGTACCAGAAGCGGCCTTGCGTGAAGCTGTGCTGAATGCACTGGTGCACAAAAATTATGCTTCGGGTATACCTATCCAGATCAGTGTGTATGCCGATAAACTGATGATATGGAACCCGGGTGAGTTGCCGCCGGAATGGACGATAGAAAAACTCCTGGGCAAACACGCTTCTGCGCCCTATAACCCGGATCTGGCCAATGCTTTTTTCCGTGCCGGATTAATTGAAAGCTGGGGGCGGGGCATTGAGCGTATTCTGGAAGCCTGCCATGAAGCGGGTACGCTGCCCCCTCGCATACAGCAGGAGCCGGGTGGCTTGTGGGTGGAGTTTTCCTACCCGGTATTGGGTGGTGCTACCCAAGAAACTACCCAAGAAACTACCCAAGAAACTACCCAAGAAAGTATCCTTGCTCTGATAAGGGTAACGCCAACTATCACCCGTCGCGAGTTGGCTCAAAAGATCGGGTTGACTGACGATGGTATTAAATATCATCTGCAAAAAATGACGAAGGCTGGTGTTTTGCGGCATGTTGGCGCAACTAAAGCTGGGCATTGGGAAATATTAAAATGACCAAACTCATCTCATTCGCCATCGAAAAATTCGAGCAGCTGGGTTATGGCTATCTGCACACACAGCAAAGGGCAATGAAACGAGCAAGGAAAAATAAAATATTGAATGAGAAGGAAATTGTGAAAAAGGCGACAATATGACGAAAGGAGAGAAACACCCGCAATCGCTGCAAATCCGTAATAGCACCGCCGAGTTCCTGATTTTCACCGCGCAGGCCGGTGAGGGCAGTATTGAAGTGCGGGTAGAGGGCGATACGGTATGGCTCACCCAGAAGCTGATGGCCGAGCTGTTTGGGGTGAGTGTGCCCACCATCAATGAACACTTGAAAAATATCTTTGCCAGCAATGAGTTAGAGGAAAATTCAGTTATTAGGAAATTCCGAATAACTGCCGCTGACGGTAAGCAATACAACACCCAGTTCTATAATCTGGATGCCATTATCTCCGTTGGCTACCGGGTGAACTCAACTCGCGCCACCCAGTTCCGGCAATGGGCTACTCGCGTGTTGCGGGATTTTGCCATTCAGGGTTATGTGCTGGACAAGGCTCGGCTGGAGAATGGCAGCTTTTTCGGCAATGATTATTTTGAGCGCCTGCTGGAAGAAATCCGCGAGATACGCCTGAGTGAGAGGCGCTTCTACCAGAAGATCACCGACATCTATGCCACCAGTATGGATTACAACAAAGATACCAAACTCACCCAGCAGTTTTTTGCCAAGGTACAAAATAAATTACATTATGCCATTCACGGCAGTACAGCGGCAGAGTTAGTGGTAGCTCGGGCCAATGCAACCAAGGAGCACATGGGTTTGACCAGTTGGGAAAAAGCACCGGATGGAAAAATACTGAAAACTGATGTTGCCGTTGCTAAAAATTATTTACAGCAGGAAGAGCTCGAAGCCCTGGGTCGCATTGTTGGCATGTATCTGGATTACGCCGAAGACATGGCAAAGCGCAAGATTCCGATGACAATGGAAGATTGGGCAACCAAACTGGATGCCTTCCTGCAATTCAATGAACGGGATTTATTGGATCATCCCGGAACCGTAACGGCAGAAATGGCCAAGGCTTTTGCGTTCAGTGAGTTCGAAAAATATCGGGTTGTGCAGGATCGCTTGTTCAGTTCTGACTTTGACAAAATGCTGAGAGGCATGAATAAGCCCGATGAGCAAAACGAATGACCAAACTCACCGAATCGGCCATTGAAGATTTCGCTATCGAGCGTCTGCAGGCGCTTGGTTTTGAGTATGTGCATGGTTCGGAGATTGCGCCGGATTCCGAGAGTGCCGAGCGCGCTCGATGGGAGGATGTCTTGCTGGCAGGGCGTTTGGAAAAAGCCTTGCAGCGCATTAACCCGGAGAGGTCTTTGCCGGAGCTGCAAGCTGCACTGAAAGAGGTAGAGCGCCTTCATTCACCGGATTTGTTGGCGAGTAATGAAGCCTTTCATCGCTTGTTGACGGAAGGAGTGAGTGTGAGCCATCAGGAAGAAGGCGATGAGCGCGGTGAACTGGTATGGCTGGTTGATTTCAATGATATCGATAACAACGAATTTTTGGTGGTAAACCAGTTCACGGTGATTGAAAACAATGTTAACAAACGGCCTGACCTGGTGCTGTTTGTGAATGGTATGCCATTGGTCGTTATCGAACTGAAAAACGCTGCCGATGAAATCGCCACCATCAAATCTGCCTTCAAGCAGCTGGATACCTACAAGCAAACAATCAGCAGTTTGTTTACCTATAATGCCTTGTTGGTGATCTCGGATGGGCTGGAAGCGAAAGCCGGTTCTTTGAGTGCAGGGCTTTCCCGTTTTATGGCCTGGAAAACGGCAGATGGGTTAACCGAGGCTTCAAGCCTGGTGAGCCAGCTTGAAACCCTGATACAGGGGATGCTGACACCAACAACCTTGCTTGATTTGATACGCCATTTCACCGTCTATGAGACATCCAAAAAGGAAGACCTGAAGACAGGGCTGATCAGTATCAGCACCGTTAAAAAAATTGCAGCTTATCACCAGTATTATGCAGTCAATGCAGCGGTAGCTTCGACCTTGCGCGCTGCCGATTCAGCAGTTTCTATCGACCCGGTGGCTTATGGTGTGCCTAGTGTGAAGGATCAACCTCGTGGTGATCGCAAGGCCGGAGTGGTGTGGCATACCCAGGGCAGCGGCAAATCGCTTTCTATGGTGTTCTATACCGGCAAGGTGGTACAGGTGCTGGATAACCCGACCGTGTTGGTTATCACCGACAGAAATGATCTGGATGACCAGTTGTTTGATACTTTTGCTGCCTGTAAACAATTGTTACGCCAGGAGCCGAGGCAGGCCGAGAATCGTGAGCAGTTGAAGGATTTGTTGCGAGTGGCTTCCGGCGGTGTGATCTTTACCACTATCCAGAAATTTCAGCCTGAAGAAGGCAATGTGTATGAGGAGTTATCCAGCCGTAGCAACATTGTGGTGGTAGCGGATGAGGCACACCGTACACAGTATGGTTTTGCCGCAAAAACAGTGGATGAAAAGGACGAACAGGGAAATGTGATTGGCAAAAAAACGGTTTATGGTTTTGCCAAATATCTGCGCGATGCCTTGCCACAGGCAACTTACCTGGGTTTTACCGGCACGCCGATTGAAAAAACCGATGTGAACACGCCAGCGGTTTTTGGCAACTATGTGGATATCTACGATATTGCCCAGGCGGTGGAAGATGGTGCTACCGTGCGTATCTTCTATGAAAGCCGTTTGGCCAAGGTGCAGTTGTCTGCTGAAGGCAAAACCCTGGTCAAGGAGCTGGATGATAAACTGGAGCAGGATGAGCTGACGGAAACACCTTCCCATTCAACGAAAAGTGCCAAAGCCAAGTGGACACAATTGGAAGCTTTAATCGGCAGTGAAAAGCGCATCTCCAATATCGCCAATGATGTTGTCAGCCATTTTGAGGCAAGGCAGCAGGTGTTTGATGGCAAGGCCATGATTGTGGCGATGTCACGGCGTATAGCGGCTGAGTTATACGAAGCGATTATCAGCTTGCGACCTGACTGGCATTCGGATGATCTCGCCAAAGGGGCTATCAAGGTCGTCATGACGGCGAGTAGCAGTGATGGCCCGATGATGGCCAAACACCACACCAGCAAGGATCAGCGACGCAAACTGGCTGATCGTATGAAAGACCCGCAGGATGAATTGAAACTCGTGATTGTACGCGATATGTGGCTGACGGGCTTCGATGCGCCCTGCATGCATACGCTGTATATCGATAAGCCGATGAAAGGGCACAACCTGATGCAAGCCATTGCGCGGGTGAACCGTGTTTACAAAGACAAGCCGGGTGGCCTGGTAGTGGATTACCTGGGTATTGCCTCGGATTTGAAAGAAGCCTTGAGTTTTTATTCGGATGCAGGCGGCAAGGGCGACCCGACCTTGGCACAGGAGCAGGCCGTTGCCCTGATGCTGGAAAAACTGGAAGTGGTGAGCCAGATGTTTGCCGGTACCGAAGGCAAGGGCTTTCCATACGAAGAATATTTTACTGCGGATACCGCACAAAAACTGTCACTCATTCTTGCTGCTGAGGAGCATATTCTTGGTTTGGAAGATGGCAAGAAGCGTTATATCAATGAAGTCACCGCGCTTTCACAAGCCTTTGCTATTGCTGTTCCCCATGAACAGGCGATGGATGTGAAAGATGAAGTGGCTTTCTTTCAGGCAGTGAAAGCGCGACTTGCCAAGTTTGATAGCACCGGTGGCGGCCGCACGGATGAAGAAATTGAAACCACGATACGGCAGGTAATCGATCAGGCCTTGGTAT
>JAGRJA010000478.1 GCA_020443005.1 Pseudomonadales bacterium | reverse complement strand
GCTGTCTGATGGTCAGCAAGCGGCTGGTTTGTGGCAGTATCCTGATAACAACATGTTCGCCGTGAAGGGAGGGCTGGGTTTGAACCCGAAGGTCGAAGGTGTCCTTGCCTGCCCTGAGCCGGGCCCGACCTCCTTGTGGCAAGCGTTTTTCGGCAATATCCAGCTCTGCGCGCAGCTTGATTACATTCACAAGACCGTTCAGTTCATCAGGTGAAATGTTGAAATATTTGACATCATGAAGTTCGCCGTCAATTCGTTGACGAACCCTTACCTTGTTTCCGTAACGCTCAAGGTGGATATCACTGGCATTTTCGCTGATGGCATCCAGCAAAATTGCTTCAAAAAGCGAGATAAGGTGCGCGTGAATTTTGGTGTCAATTTTCCCCAAAAGATCTTCGTTGTTTCTATCAGTCTCTGCTTTATCAGGCGGGGCAGCGCTTTTCTGGTTGTCGTGATGCAGCAGATCGAGGGCCGACCAAAGGCGGTAAAAATCCTTGGGCGTCACCAGTACAGTCTCAATATCCTGTTTGTTGAAAAGCTTTTTAAGGTCCTCAAGAGGCACTTCAGGGTCACTGCTGGCAATCAGCAGCTTGTTGTTATCCAGTGAGAGCGGAATGATTTTGTTGTGATCGAGAAATGCCCGGGGAAATTGCTCGAACAGCGCGGCGTCAGCCTCCTGCATGAGTTGCTCGATATTACCGAGTCGCAGGTTGTGCTGCGTGGCAAGCGAACGGTATAGCTCAAGATCGTCTACCTGAACGAGCTTGAGAATTTCCTCGATAAGGGGTGTGTGATTTTCTTTGGATGCCTTGCGGGCTTTCGCCAGATTCGGTTCATCCAGCATGCCCATTTCAAGCAGTATTTCACCCGTGTTGCGGCTGAAATCAATCAGGCCGCACTCTTTACGGGTGACAGTGCGGTTTTCATGCAGGGTATATTCTACGAGAATCTGGTGATGAAAGTTTCCACCTTCGATACTGAACAGCTTTCCACCCGGTTTGAGTTGCCCGAATAACTTGCTGAGACTGGAAATGGAGGGCGTTGAAACAAGAATAATATTGTAGGGTGCGGCGGCTTTATAGCCATCGGAGCCATCCCCTGTAATCACATCGACATTGTAAAGCCTCAGGCTTCGCATATTGCGAAGCGCAAGGCTTGCCAGCATCGGTACTTTTTCAATACTGGTAACCCGGCCCACCAGTGAGGCCATGATCGCCGCCAGATAGCCGGACCCGGTGCCGATCTGAAGAACATGATCACCCGGCTGAAAATTGATTGCCGAAAGCAGCTTGATGGTTGCTGATTCAGGAGGAATGCTATGACCGGCGATGAGCTGGGCATTCTTTGCTGCAACAAAAACCTGTCTGGGAACATCCTTGATGGCTGCGAGCGTACGCCGGTTAATTGACGAATCTGTTTCTTGCATTCAGAAACCTCTTGCTTGATTGAACCGTTATATCAGGCGATCGATGAGCGGTAGGTTAAATCCATTTCAAAGCCCGCATGGTCTGTCAGGATGATATGTTGCTGGTGGTTCTCCAGAACCAGCGATTCAATGTCGAGATCATCCGGGAGTTTATACACAATAAGTGTGCCTGAGGTGAGTGAAATGACTTTTTTACGCGCATTGCTGTTACGCGTCAATTCGCCGCGGGTGAGTTCAATCTGCCAGCTGTATCCATTGACAAGGGCGAGACCGGCCTCGTATTCCTCAACAATACCCAGGAAAAAGCGTGGGTGATCTTCAGTAAAAAGCCTGCGATGGCTGATTAACACGCGTGAGTCTTTTTCAAGTATCATAATTTATCCAAAAAACAAGAAATTCGCTTGCCATATTAGCAATAACCTTCGTGCAGGTGTAGAGCTAGGGCAATAATTTTTTAATGATTGAGGCTCAATGGTCGTTACCTGATAATTGCTGCATCTTTTAACAAGGTGACAATTTTGTCACTGAAGGGGATACTTTCCGGTTTTCAGGGAATT
>JAGRJA010000477.1 GCA_020443005.1 Pseudomonadales bacterium | reverse complement strand
CCGGGCCGCGAAGCCTATCCGGGTGATGTTTTCTATTTGCATTCGCGTCTGCTGGAGAGAGCTGCTCGTGTAAATGCTGATTATGTTGAAAACTTTACCAAGGGTGAAGTGAAGGGTCAGACAGGGTCGTTGACCGCATTGCCTATTATAGAAACACAGGCGGGTGATGTGTCTGCGTTTGTACCAACGAATGTAATCTCGATTACTGATGGTCAGATCTTCCTGGAGAGTGACCTCTTTAACGCGGGTGTACGCCCTGCAATGAATGCTGGTATCTCTGTTTCTCGTGTAGGTGGAGCGGCGCAAACCAAAATAATCAAGAAGTTGGGGGGTGGTGTGCGCCTTGCCCTGGCACAGTATCGTGAGCTTCAGGCATTTGCACAGTTTGCTTCTGACCTTGACGAAGCGACGCGCTCCCAGTTGGAGCATGGTCAGCGAGTAACAGAATTGATGAAGCAGAAACAGTATGAGCCACTCAGTGTAGCTGAAATGGGAGTGCTGCTGTATGCCGCAGATAATAAATATCTCGATGGGATAGAAGTTTCAAAAATTGGTGATTACGAAGCGGCATTGTTGTCTTATCTAAACGCTACCTACTCGGCTTTGATTAGTAAGATAAACGAGAAAGGCGATTATAACGATGAAATCGAATCTTCCATAAAGGAAGCGCTGGATAAATTTGCTGCGACACAAACCTGGTAAAAAACTCAACCCGTTAACAAAACTCCAAGAAGGCATAGAGTATGGCTGTTGGTAAAGAGATCAGAACCCAGATCTCCAGTGTAAAAAGTACACAAAAGATCACCAGTGCGATGGAGATGGTGGCGGCGTCAAAAATGCGTCGGGCTCAGGCTTTGATGGCTGCAGGGAAACCGTATGCAACGCATATTCGGGAAGTAATAGGCCATTTGGCAAATGCAACTTCAGAGTTTCGTCACAAATACCTGAGTGAGCCACCAGAAGTAAAGCGGGTTGGTTATATTGTTGTGTCAACAGATAGAGGGCTTTGTGGGGGTTTGAACATAAATCTCTTCAAGGAAACTGTAAAAAGCATGAAAAAATGGCGCGATCAGGGTGTAGCCATTGATATTTGCGCCATAGGCAAAAAAGCTCAGGGCTTTTTTGGTAATTATGGTGGAAATGTTGTTGCGATGGTGGCTGATACCGGGGACACTCCATCCCTGACTGACTTGATTGGCGGTGTAAAAATCATGCTTGATGCCTTTGAAAAAGGTGAAATCGACAAGTTGTATATCGTAGGGAACCGTTTTGTAAACACAATGACTCAGGTTCCTGAAGTCAATCAGCTGCTACCATTACCACAGGAAGAAAATGAAAAGTTGAAACACCATTGGGATTACATTTATGAGCCTGATGATGCTGAACTTCTGGAAGGTTTGTTGACGCGGTATATCGAATCGCAAGCTTATCAGGCTGTTGTTGAAAATAAAGCCTGTGAACAGGGCGCGAGGATGGTGGCAATGAAGAATGCTACCGAGAATGCGGGCAATATGATTGATGATTTACAGTTGATGTACAACAAGGCGCGCCAGGCTGCGATTACTCAGGAGCTTGGTGAAATTGTCAGTGGTGCAGCGGCTGTTTCATAACAGAGTTTGTATACCAATTTAGCTTATTAAAGAATATTGAGAGGAACAGAAATGAGTAGCGGACGTATCGTACAGATCATCGGTGCTGTTGTGGATGTAGAGTTTCCACGTGATGCTGTACCCAAGGTGTATGACGCCTTAACAGTTTCTGATAAAGGCTTGACACTTGAAGTTCAGCAGCAATTGGGTGACGGTATTGTCAGAGCTATTGCGATGGGTTCCTCAGAAGGTTTGGCGCGAGGTCTTGGTGTCGAAAATACAGGGGCACCACTTGCTGTACCCGTGGGTATTGAGACATTGGGTCGTATCATGGATGTGCTGGGTAACCCGATTGATGAATGCGGTCCGATTGGTGAAAAAGAGCGGGCATCCATTCACCGCAAACCGCCTACTTACGAAGAACAATCAGCGAGTACCGACCTGCTTGAAACCGGAATCAAGGTAATTGACCTGGTTTGTCCGTTCGCAAAGGGCGGTAAAGTTGGTTTGTTTGGTGGCGCCGGTGTTGGTAAAACCGTAAACATGATGGAGTTGATTAACAATATCGCAACAGCGCACAGTGGTCTGTCGGTATTTGCGGGTGTTGGCGAGCGAACTCGAGAAGGTAATGATTTTTATCATGAGATGCAGGAAGCCGGTGTTGTAAATGTTCAGGACTTTACAAAATCAAAAGTAGCAATGGTTTATGGGCAGATGAACGAGCCACCCGGTAACCGTCTTCGTGTAGCGTTGACCGGTTTGACGATGGCAGAGAAATTCCGCGATGAGGGTATGGATGTTCTTTTGTTCATTGATAATATTTACCGTTATACGCTTGCTGGAACCGAGGTTTCGGCATTGTTGGGTCGTATGCCATCAGCTGTGGGTTACCAGCCTACACTGGCAGAAGAAATGGGAGCTCTTCAGGAGCGAATCACTTCTACGAAAACCGGTTCTATCACATCTATTCAGGCTGTATATGTTCCTGCGGAT
>JAGRJA010000476.1 GCA_020443005.1 Pseudomonadales bacterium | reverse complement strand
TGTTCAGGCTTTATCACTAAAATGCTAGAATGCCCCGTTTTGCAAACACAGCACTCCGGGGTTATCTGTGATCTATTCTTTTTTGCGTTCTCTGCTGTTTCTGTTACCCACCGAGCTTTCCCATACACTTTCCCTTAAAGCGCTTGTTTTGCTATACCGGTCGGGTTTGCTTGGCATTTTGTTTCCTCCCTTGCCAGACAACCCGCAAAGGGTTTTCGGGCTTGAATTTGCAAACCCTGTGGGCCTTGCTGCCGGCCTCGACAAAAACGGCGACTACATTGATGCTCTTGGTGCCCTGGGTTTCGGTTTTATTGAAATCGGGACAGTGACACCCAGGCCCCAGCCAGGTAACAGCAAACCCCGGTTGTTCAGGCTCCCGCAGGCCGAAGCAATTATCAATCGCATGGGCTTCAATAATAAAGGGGTCGACTACCTGGTTGAGCGCGCTCGAAATCGACAATATCGCGGTGTGTTAGGGATCAATATTGGAAAGAATGTTGACACCCCTGTTGAAAATGCACTTCAGGATTACCTCTTGTGCATGGACAAGGTGTATTCTGTCGCGGATTACATTACGGTTAACCTGTCATCGCCCAACACACCCGGTTTGAGAAGTCTTCAGTTTGGTGAAAGCCTGAGAAAACTGGTTCAGGCCCTTCAGGCAAAACAGCAGGCACTGGCGCTGATACATAAAAAACAGGTGCCGCTGCTGGTAAAAATTGCCCCGGATATGACTGACGACGAGTTGGTGGAGGTTGCTTCCATTCTGGGTGAGGCGAAAATTGATGGCGTGATAGCTACCAATACCACCATCAGTCGCGAACTTGTAAAGGAATTGAATCATGGCAGTGAAGCCGGGGGGTTGAGTGGCCGGCCGCTTACTGCAGCATCTACCCATATTATAAAAAAACTCGATGAGCATTTTCACCACGCTATACCGATCATTGGCGTTGGCGGTATATTCGATACGCAGAGTGCAATGGAAAAATTGAATGCAGGTGCTTCACTTGTTCAGGTGTACACCGGCTTTATTTATCGAGGCCCTACACTGATCAGGAAACTGGCAATGCTTGCATTCGGCAGGTCGTCGTAATGTATTCTGTTTTCGTCAGTTGCCCGAAAGGTATAGAGCCAGTACTGGCCGATGAGCTTTCCGGCTTGGGGCTCCATGAAGTAAAACCTTCCCGGTCCGGTGTGTATGCGAGCGCAAGCCTTGAGCAAATCTATCGCTGTTGTTTATGGTCCCGTGTTGCCAACAGGGTGTTATTGGTTCTTGCCGTGTTTGACTGCAAAAACAGGGAGGAACTCTACGACGGTGTCGCTGGAATCAGTTGGCAAGATCACATGACGCTTGAACAAAGTTTTGCCATTGATTTCTGGGGAACCAATACAGCCATTAAACATACCCAATTCGGTGCCCAGGTTGCAAAAGATGCCATTGTCGATTCATTAAGAGCAGGGGATAGACGACCTGACATAAAGCTGATTGAACCGGACATTCTCGTCAATATTCACTTGAGAAGGGATCGTGCAAGTGTCTGTCTGGACCTCTCGGGTCACAGCCTTCATCAACGCGGTTATCGCTCTGCAACCGGGCCAGCTCCGCTCAAGGAGAATCTGGCCGCAGCTATTCTGATTCGAAGCGGTTGGCAACATCTGGCTAAAGAAAAGCGGGCTCTTCTCGACCCGATGTGCGGTAGCGGTACCTTTCTCATCGAAGCAGCGATGATTGC
>JAGRJA010000475.1 GCA_020443005.1 Pseudomonadales bacterium | reverse complement strand
TAATAGCAGCACAGGCGCCTGGCGCCTGTTCACCACCCAGAACGGGGCGGTTACCACGAGCAGTTCATTGGCACTTTATACCCCGGCCAACTACAGCTTTGCAGCGGCACTGGATGTCGATGCCGATGGCGACGAAGACATCCTCTTGCGTAACAGCAGCGACGGCAAATACCGTGTGTTCACGATTCAGAATGGCGCGGTAACGGGCAATGCGGGCTTTAACCTGTGGGCTGCGGCTAACTGGAATCTGGTAACAGCCGCTGACTTCGATGGCGATGCTGATGACGACATCCTGCTGCGCAACTCAAATGACGGTAAATACCGTTTGTTCACGATCGAGGCGGGTAGCATTACGGGTGACAGCACCATGAACCTGTATGCAGCAGCCAACTACACCGTGCAGGTAGCCAGTGACTTCGATGGCGATGGCGATGATGACATCCTCACCCGCAATACCAGTACCGGCGCCTGGAACCTGTTCAGCGTACAAAGCGGGGCGGTTTTAACAGTAACCGGTATCTACCCTTACCAGAATACAGACTGGGTCTTCCAGACCGAAGGCGACTTTGATGGCGATGGCGACTCAGACCTGCTGCTTCGAAACGGCAGTGGCATCTGGAAGCTTTTTACCATCCAGAGTGGCGCTGTCACCGGCACCAGCCCGGTCGGCTTGTATAGCAGCACTGACTGGCAGATGCAGCGCTAGATTCGGCGGCCGAACCGAAGGTTTGGCTGACCAGCCACGATTGGCGGTGGTTGATAAACCTGTTATGCGTGATTTATACTTTATGTACTTAATTATGTACAGGTATGGGTGAGCCAATATGGACGCTATTAGTTATACAGCGGCACGCGCCAATTTAGCTAAAACAATGGAGAAGGTCTGTGATGACCACGCCCCGGTGATTATAACCAGAAAAAGGGAATCTCCCGTTGTCATGATATCTCTGGATGATTACCAGGCGATGGAAGAGACGGCTTATCTATTGAGATCACCGGCAAATGCAAGGCACTTGCTTGAATCTATTGCCGAACTCGAATCAGGCAAGGGTATCGTTCGGGAACTCATTGAGTGAAGCTAACCTTTTCATCGAAAGCTTGGGAAAACTACCTTTATTGGCAGAAAACTGATAAAGCCATGCTAAAAAGAATAAATACATTAATAAAAGATATTCAGCGCGAACCCTTTGATGGTATCGGTAAGCCAGAGCAGTTGAGGCATGGATTATCTGGATATTGGTCCCGACGCATCAATGACGAACATCGGATCGTTTACAAAGTGGCTGATGACAGTTTATTTATTGCCCAGCTTCGATATCACTACGAGTACTAGCACATAATGCCGCCATTTGCGGCAACTGAAAGTTATCCGCTTATAAGTCTTTTTCAATTTCCTTGTCATGCCATAGTCTTAGAATGAGTAATTCATCCTTTGTGATCATATAGCGAACAGTGTAGTTACCGATAAATAGATCCCGAACGAGCTCCGGTTGCGGGGCCATCATAACTTGCAGGCACAAATTAAAAAAAACCTTGAGTTTTTCAATGCCCAGCAGAATCTCCCGAGCTACCCTTTGCGCCGCCACCGGATTTTTGACTTCTATGAATTCACGAAGCTGCTCCAGGTCATGAATGGCTTCATGCGTATACCGTATTCTCATAAGGATGGCGGGGAAAGCTCTTTATCAGTGCCCCAGCTTTTAAGCCATTCTGTAACTTGAGACTCGTCAATCAATTTGCCAGATTTGGCAGAGTCCAGAGCAGCCAAGGTGTCGTTCCAGCGGCTATCTTCCATCATTTGCCTGGCAAGAAACTCTTTAATTGCTTGATTTATAAGGTAGTTTTTACTTCTGTCTAGCCGTTGGGCGAGACTTTCAAGTGGTGCTTCAATATCTTTTGCAATTCTAAGGCTTGTTACGCTCATGACTTAGCTCCCGCACTACAGTGTATTACAGTGTAGTGCGGGGGGTGGGTCTAGTCAAAAGATTTATAACAGCTTATTTCACTGTCATCACATCTTCAGCCGCGATGTAGCCAAAGGTCATTGATGGCCCGATGGTAGAGCCGGCACCGGCATAGGTGGGGCCCATCATGGCGGCAGAGGTGTTACCGATGGCGTAGAGGCCTTCGATCAGCTTGCCATCCTTGTCGAGTACGCGCGCCTTTTCATCGGCAACCAGGCCACCCTTGGTACCCAGCTCACCGGCATGTACCTTGACCGCGTAGTAGGGCGCGGTAATCGGCATCAGGCAGGGGTTGGGGTAGCCGGTCTGGTCATCGCCATAAAAACGGTCGTATTCATTGCCGCCTTTATCGTATTCGAGATCCTTACCGGTTTTGGCGTACTCGTTCATGTTGGCGATAGTGGTTTTCAGGTTGTTGGAGTCGATGCCGATTTTTTTCGACAACTCATCCAGAGTTTCAGCCTTGTAGATGTAGCTGTCCCACAGTTCTTTCGGCACCTGCTTGTCTTTCATCATCTCGCCGGGGAACACCGGGCCACAGGGGTATTTGTGGCGGTAGTCGGCACCGAAGATCATCCACGAGGGCACACACTCGGTACCTTCTTTTTCACGCTTGTACATATCGTGTACCACGGTGATGTAGGGCGCAGCCTCATCGGTATAGCGCTTGCTTTTGCTGTCAACGAAAACACAGCCGGGCAGTGATTTTTCAACGATCATCATGCGTGCCTGTTCTTCGCCAGGAACCACAACAGTAGGGCCCCACCATGCATCATCCATAAACTTCACATCGGCACCCAGCGCCATACCGACGCGGTGGGCATCACCGGTGTTACCGGGTGAGCCGGCTGTCCACGAAGTGTGTGTAGGGTTGGGCAGGTATTGTTCACGCATTTGCTGGTTCTTTTCAAAACCACCGGCGCCGAGAATCACGCCTTTTTTGGCCTGGATGCGAATTTCCTTGCCGTCTTTTTCAGCGATAACACCAACCACGCGGTCGCCCTCGCGAATCAGTTCTTTCATGCCGCAGTTGAGCCACAGCGGAATATCGCGATCCATCATGGATTTACGCAGCGAGCCGGAAACCGAGTTGCCCAGTGTCAGGCGACGGCTACGCTTTTTACCTTTCAGTCGGTAACCGAGGTCAAACAGCCATTGGAAGAAGACCCGGCTGAACAGCAGCGTCCAGCCTTTTTCTTTCTTGAAGACGGTGCGGAACTCCATGGTTTCCATGGTGAAGATGTTGAAGATCAGGGTTTGCGGGTGCTGGCCGCGCAGGTTTTCAAACTCGTCGCCGAGTTGTGCAGCATTAAAGGCTTTCGGGTCGTGGCTGCGGCCACCTTCCATATAACCGGGCGCACCGGGGTAATAATCAGGGTAAATGTCGAGCGATTCAAAACGCAAGGCGGTTTTGTCGTGTAACCATTTCACCATTTCTTTGCCTTTGTCGACATAGGCCTGAATGCGCTCATCGGGAACCGCATCGCCGATCAGGTGCTTGAGGTAGGCGAAGCCTTTTTCGTCGCTGTCGTTGAGGCCTTTTTCCTTCATCAGGTGGGTGTTGGGTATCCAGATCACACCGCCACTCATGGCAGTGTTGCCGCCGTATTTATCGGTTTTTTCTACCATCAGGGTGTTGGCACCCAAATCCTTCGCCCGAATCGCTGCCACCATGGCGCCACCGCCGGAACCGACGACGATGACATCAACGCTGTGATCCCAGTTTTGTGTTTCAGCACTCATTGTTTTACCCCGATTGTTCAGATGGCAGAAGCTCATCCTTCGCTATTGAAAAGCCGCTAGTCTAATAAAAAATGCCGTTAATCGCTATGATTGCGCGGCTTTTAACGGCTGGTTTTGATCACGATTAAGTAAAAATGAGTTGCAGGCTTGCTGACTTCGGTTTGCTGCCTGGCTGTTTTGGACGGTTGGACGGCGATTAGGGTGAAGGTTTGTTCATTGCATTGGCCCAAAAGGGCTGTTTTAAAGGTGGTTGAAATACCATCGTACGCTGCTTCGGCATTAATGTGTTAAAGCGTGTAAAGCCTGCATCGGGCACACCAAACGCTTTTTTAAGGGCCACATCCCTGTCCCAGCCATTGCTGATTTTACTGACGCCAAGTGCCTGTTTCAGGCCGATGTGGTTGAGGTGGTACCAAGGGGAAATCAGTGGGAAAAATTGCAGGGGCCAGTCGGTGCCATAGATCATTCGATCGACAATGGCCGGGTTTTTCATGGCCTTGGCCAGATAACCGAGTTTGTTGATTTGGGTAAGGCTGGATATATCGGTATAGAGGTTCGGGTATTTTTCAAACAGTGGCTGGATGCGTTCAAAGTTGTCCTGACCTTCACTTTTGCCGGTTGTGGCAATGTGTGCAGCGATAACAGTCACACCGAGTTGCAGGGGTAACTCAAGGCGCAATGGGTCGGCGAGTTCATCTCTGGCACTGGCAAAGGACTTTTCCATGCCAGTGTGGCTGAGCAGGGGAATGCCCAGTTCGGCCATTTTGCGGTAAAACGCGGTATGTTTTTTATCGGCGGGGTCGATATTCATGATCGACGGTATCCATTTCACCAATACCGCACCCTGGTTGTAGGCATTAACCAATTGTGTGATGGCATCTGTACGGTTGGGGTTGATGCTGGCACCGAACAGCAGCGTATCAAAGCGGGCGGTATTTTCTGCAATGTAGTGATTGGGTACAAATATCTGCGTTTCGGCCATATTGATGGTGCCGTCGTTTTCGACATAGGCATCCAGCGCAAGCACCACGGCCTGATCAACGGAGACAGATTCAGTGATCTTGCTGTCGAGTTTTTCAAAGAGTATCTGGTCTCCGTTTGCTTCCAGTTCTTCAACGGTTACACCCAGTGCCCACAGGTAAAACGGGAAGCGGAAGTTCTCCTTCATGGTGTCATTGATGTAACAGTCGCTGTCATAACCGAGCCCGGCAACATGTACATGCATGTCAATAACGGGGCTGTCGGGGGCTGTTGCTTTGAGTGTTCTGTGTGAGAGGGCAGATTGGCCGGTGGTAACAGGTGTGTTTTCAGGGGGGAATGAAGTCGCGAGTGTGGTGTCGCAGAATAAAAAACATAACAACAGGAACAGGTATTGGCGGCGATGTTTCTGTAATCGTATTCCTCCATTTTTACGCTGACGGGTTATGGGGGATTTTATCATTTCGGTATTAGCCCTGTTTTTGTTTCAGGTCGATGAGTTGGCTTTGCCTGAAGCGGAAGCAGCTGATTCTGCTGCGATGAAACCGAAAACAATGGATGGCCCGATAGTGGACCCCGCACCTGCATAGCTGTTACCCATTACTGCCGACGAACAGTTGCCGCAAGCGTATAAACCCTCAATCACGGAATCATCACCGCGTAGCACCTGGGCTTTTTCGTTGGTGAGCAGGCCGCCTTTGGTGCCAAGGTCGCCGGGGTACAGGGGAATGGCATAAAAGGGTGCTTCCTTTATGCTGCCCAGATTGGGGTTTGGGCTGTCAGTCTTCGGGCTGTAGTAGTGATCGTGTTCGGACTGACCCCGGCCAAAATCCTTATCCTGACCGGTTTCGCAGAATTGGTTGAAACGCTCGATACTTTGTGTGGCTCGCTCCACATCAATGCCGGTTTTTTTACAGAGCGCTTCGAGGGTATCCGCTTTATAGAGGTAGTTATCCCAGTAGGCTTCCGGGACTTTTTTGTCGGGCATCATGCCGGAAGGTAATACATGACCGATGGCGAATTGCTGTCGAAATCGGCTGTCGAGTATCATCCAGTGAGGAAATTTCCTTTCCTGGCGGTTGGATGAAAAATACATATCGTTAACCACATCGATATAGGGCCCGGCTTCGTTGGTGATGCGTTCACCTTTTGTGTTGAGCATACAGCTATGAGGCATGTTCTTTTCGTAAACCAGTATCCAGGCCAGGTCTTCTCCGGGAACGCGAGTAACGGGCGTCCACCAGGCATCGTCCATGAGTTCGAGTCTTGCGCCGGTAGCCTGACCCATGAGGATGCCATCACCGGTATTATCAGGGTTGCCGGCACACCACTCGTGGCGGTTGGGCATGGGCAGGTACTGTTCGCGCATTTGCTGATTGTGGTCGAAGCCGCCACAAGCGAGCAGGACACCGTGTTTACTGTTGATGGTCACTTCCTGTCCGTCCCTCTCTGCAACGATGCCGCTGACGTGCATGTTGTTTATTACCAGGCTTCTGGCGGCGGTGTTTAACCACAGCGGTATGTTTCGTTCAAGCATGGCATGGCGGAGCGGGGCAATGACAGCGTTGCCGAGTGTAACTTGCAGGCTGCGTCTGTCGATTAAGCGGGCGGGCAGGTTGAGCCAGTGCAGAACAAGTCGCCAGATGATGGGTAACCTGCCGGGAAAGCCGCCCCGTACCGCCCAATAGGCTTCCAGCGCGGTCATGTGCAGGTAGCCCATGCTCAGGGTTTGAGGATGGGAAGCCCGAAGTTTCTTCCTTTCCTTGCCCAGCTTCAGTGTGTTGAAGCGACGAGGCTCCAGTGTTCTGCCACCCGGTTTGGCGCCGGGTGCATCGGGGTAGTAATCGATATATTTTGGCAGGGAGCGCAATCGCAGCCCCGCTTTTTTTTCGAGGTACTCAATGGCGCGTTTGCCGTGTTCGACATAGGCACGCAGCCGGTTATAGGCCACCTGGTCTTTCGTGATGTGCTTGAGATAGGCAAAGGCCTCTGTATCTGAATCCTCGACACCGGCGGCAGCCATCAGGTGGTTATTGGGAATCCATACGCCGCCACCCGACATGGCTGTTGAGCCGCCGTAGACAGCACTTTTTTCGACAACAAGGGTGTTAAGCCCGAGATCGTGCGCCCGGATAGCAGCTGCTAACGCACCGCCACCACTGCCAACGATAACGAAGTCGACATCGATCGCCGTTTGTTCGGACAATTCACACCTCGGTTTTTCCTGCTCATGGGTAGACGGGGGGCTGGTTGGCAGCCCGTCTTTGTTTCAGGTCGCCAACATCCCACAAACGATTTGACGAAACCATTGTGGCTTTTCACCATAGTGGCTGATTTGATCGAGCCGGGCCCGAATGGCGTTGAGAGGCAGTCCGGCTTTTATCCGACCTGTACAGGTTTTTGCTTGTCCGAACACGCTAACAGGCAGCGCCCTTGAAAAACGGGCTCGGAGAGGGGCGGAGTTGCGGGTGTTTTCAAGAAGAACCGCGATGCAAGACGGCGTGCTTGCCCGTTGCATCGCGGGGGCTACGGCGGTAAATGATGTACGAGAACTTTGTCAGGCCACGCGTGTTACATCGACGGCGGCAACCTTGTATTCCGGGCACAGGGTTTCGGTGTCCATTACATCACTGGTGACATTGTTAACCATATGCTCAGGGAAGTGGAAAGTGGTGAAGACAACACCGGGTTTCACCTTGTCAGACACTTCGGCTGTTAACTCCACTTCACCCCGTGCGGAAAACAGTCTGGCCTTGTCGCCAGTGTTGATACCTTTTGCATTGGCATCTGCTGGGTTTATCAGAAGAATGTCTTCAGAGACAATATCCTTGTTGAAAGTTCTGCGGGTCATTGTGGCTGCATTGTAATGCTGGAGCACGCGACTTGTTGTCAGGATCAGCGGAAATTGTGAAGCGTTTTCTTCAAGCTCACGGCTTTCCTGCCAGTCGAAAAAGTGGAACTTGCCCTTGCCGCGCTTGAATTCATCGGTATGCAGGATTTTGGTGTCTTCACCATCGGGTTTTACCGGCCATTGCTTGCCTTGATTACCCAGGCCTTCCCAGGTTGCACCGGCAAAGAAAGGAACCACACCGGCGACTTCGGCCAGCATACCTGCAGCATCATAATCGGGCTGTGCATAGCCCAACCGGTTCATCATGTCGACAATGATCTGGCCGTCAGTTTTTGTGCCCTGAAGCGGTTCTACCGCTGCCTGAACACGCTGGATACGGCGTTCACCGTTGGTGAAGGTGCCGCTTTTCTCGAGGAAAGATGCACCGGGCAAGACGACATGTGCGAGCTTGGCGGTTTCTGTGAAAAATATCTCCTGCACGACCAGTAAATCGAGCTTTTCCAGACACGCAATAACATGATGTGTATTCGGGTCTGTTTGGGCGACATCTTCTCCCATAATCCACAGTGCTTTCAGTTTGCCATTCAGTGCGGCTTCGAACATTTCCGGAATTTTGTAACCGGCTGTTGCCGGTGAGGGGGCACCGTATTTTTCTGCGTAGTATTGCTGGTTTTCAGTTTTATCCATCGGCAGGTAACCGGCGCCCTGATGTGGCTGGCAGCCCATGTCAGCGGCGCCCTGCACATTATTCTGTCCTCGCAGCGGGTTAACACCTACGCCCAGTCGACCGATATTGCCCGTGATCATGGCCAGGTTGGCAATCAGCATGACTGTTTTTGAGC
>JAGRJA010000474.1 GCA_020443005.1 Pseudomonadales bacterium | reverse complement strand
CCTGTACAATCTTTGAAAATGACCCCTTTGTACAGGAAATCGTCACGCGCTTTTCCGGTACAATCAACATCAACAGTATCGAAGCACTTGACTGATTTTCCACAAAAAATGCAGCAAGAGGAGACAACATGAAAATGGGCGGTTTGGGTGACCTGATGAAACAGGCACAGGAAATGCAGGAAAAGATCGCCAATATGGAAGTTCGGGGAGAATCCGGTGGCGGCATGGTTACCGTTATCATGACCGGAAGACACGATATAAAATCTGTAAAAATTGATCCATCACTGCTGACAGAAGACAAGGAGATTCTCGAAGACCTGATTGCCGCAGCCGTAAACGATGCCGTAAGAAAGGTGGAAACCAACAACCGGGAGCTAATGGAAAAACTCGCCGGAGGGCTCGCGATGCCTCCCGGTTTTTCCATGCCTGTATGATACTCACACCCCGAAAAAAATTTTTAGCGAGTATCACCCCATGACGCAGTTCAGCCCCCTTATTGACGATCTGATTCAGGCCTTGCGTTGTTTGCCGGGTGTTGGCCCCAAATCTGCTCAAAGAATGGCCTTTTACCTGCTCGAACGCAATCGCCCCGGTGCTGGCAACCTGGCTAAAGCGCTGGATAGTGCCATCAAAAATGTTGGTCACTGCACTCGCTGTAGAATGCTCTCTGAAAACAGTCTGTGTAAAATCTGTAGCAATCAAAAACGCCAGCAAAACCTGATCTGCGTCGTTGAATCACCCGCTGACATGCTGGCCATAGAATCATCCGGAACCTTCAATGGCTGTTACTTTGTCCTGATGGGGAAACTGTCCCCCATTGACGGCATCGGCCCGGAGGATATCGGCATGCCCCTGCTGAGCCAAAGGCTCGAAGAGGAAGATATTGATGAACTGATTCTTGCCACCAACGCCACCGTAGAGGGGGAGGCAACGGCCTATTACATCATGGAAAAGGCCCGAAAAAACGCGGTCAAGGTTTCCCGCATTGCTCACGGGGTACCCATGGGCGGTGAACTTGAATACATTGACAGCAATACGCTTACGCACGCCTTCATGGGAAGAACACAATACAGCGAATGAACCTGCCGCCACCCGTCCTGATAAGCACATCAAAAGCACTTGATCACTATTGTGAACAATGGCTCACCTGTCGCGCACTGTCTATCGACACCGAGTTCATTCGCACACAAACCTACTACCCTGTTCCAGCCTTGCTGCAGGTATTTGACGGGCAAATCTGTTACCTGATTGACCCTTTACACATTGATAACTTCACATCGTTACAAGCTGTTTTTGACAACCCTGATATCATCAAAATACTTCACTCCTGCTCCGAAGACCTGGAAGTATTCACCCAAATTCCCGGCACCTTGCCTTCCCCGCTATTTGACACACAACTGGCAGCGGCGTTTGTCGGTTACGGGTTTTCTATCGGCTACAGCCGCCTGGTCAATAGGCTGTTTCAGGTTGAACTGCCCAAGGAAGAAACCCGCTCCGACTGGTTACAACGCCCCCTGAGTGAAAAACAGGTCGAATATGCCTGCCTTGATGTCGTTTACCTTTATCAACTCTTCGAACATCTTGAAGCGCTGCTCGAAAAAAACAACAAGTCTGCCTGGTTTAAAGAGGAGTGCAAAACGCTGCTGGAGATTCCCGACCAGTCCCGCTCCGAGGAATATATTCTTAGCCGATTGAAAAGCGGTTGGCGGCTTTCCCCACAAGAGCAGTCATACCTGAAAAAACTCTGCCTGTGGCGGGAAGAACAGGCACGCACGCAAAATAAGCCACGAAAT
>JAGRJA010000473.1 GCA_020443005.1 Pseudomonadales bacterium | reverse complement strand
CCGGTGGTTATTGCCTTGAATGGCCGGATCAGTATGCCCCGAAGTTGCATAGTGGCGAGATTATTGGTGTAAAGGAAGTGTATGCGCCTTATTGGAAAATTGGCGAGATCGTCTGGCAGAAAAAAACAGAAGAGGGGCTTATCAAGACCGGCGTTCGACTGTTAAGTTCTGAAGCCATTCCACTGGTAGCCCGTATTCCGCAAAATATGGGGAATCGAGGTGATAACCTGAGTTGTTTTCTTTTGCCAAAGGATGTTTCACTGGGTTTGAAACAACCTACTTTCCTTGCGCCGAATGTGCGCCTGCAAATGGGGGAGAAAATAAGAATAGCCCAGGAAGGTAATGAGCAGAGTATACAGCTGATGGCGCCGGTGAAAGAAACCACCTATTACAGCCAGTTTGAATGTGCCTATATCGTGCTTACCGCTCCTCAGGCCTGAAGCTCTGATTCAGGCTTCATGTACGCACTGAAGCTCAGCATCTCGTCAGGTGAATCGGTGAAATCCCTGGTGGTGTCATGCAGCCTGTATGCTGTGTCGACCGCGGGTTTACTATAGGTGTAGCACACCCCTTTTGTCATCAGGTCATTGGCAATCTTCATGCCTGCATTTTTCTCCACCAGCACTCTTCGCGTAATCGAAATAAAGTAGGCTCTTGACAGGGAAAGTGCAGCTTCTGCCTCATCACCTGCCAGATTATTTTCCACCCAGCCCGAAAAACCTTTCTGGACATTAACTCCCTGCCATGGTCCCTCATTCTCAATGAGTTGGGAGCGGATGTTCCAGTGAAATATCATCCTTTGATTGAGTGCGACCGAACATTGCATCAGGCCATCTTTCTCGTCATGAATCGCAATATCAAACAGTCGTTGTTTTTCCTTTTTGGTAATGTGTGTGATGGCGAGCCCGGCCAGATCAAAAAGATGCGTGCAGTGTGATTTCGGGTTGTGGTGTTGACCAAGTGAACGGGGGTTCTGTGATACAGATGAACCGATACACTCTTTTAGCTTGTCTGCTGCACCATTGCAGGTGCTCATCGGGATTCGCAGCGTTTCAGCCTTTATATCGGTAACGATGTCGTTATTGTGTTCAAGATGAATACGAAAAGCATGATTGTCATCTTCCTGTTCGGCAACCACAGCGTTATCCAGCCTTGTCAGCAATATGCGTCGTCTCAGACAGCCGTTGCCATAATCCGGGTTTACAAATAAGGGAAAGTCACTCATGGTCTGTGCAAACGAATCAAGAGAATACCCATCCATTATCTTGGCAGTTGTGCCGTATCCACAATTGTGGATTCCTGAAAACGAAGAAAATGGAGCGAGAAGTGCTCCTTTTGCCGGGAAAAATATTGTTTAGGGTGTACCAGGCGCGTGCTGCAATGGTTTTGCATCTTGCTGGCCATGGTTGTTGTCGATCCAGTTTTGAGAGATGTGCAGCGGTGGTGGGTTTAAGTGAGTCGCTGAACGGAGCACTTTTCGAGAATTTGCATCAGATTTATCGTATAACCTTTTGTTATATATTGCTTTAATTTCTATTGAGCTACTTGAACGAGTCTCATGTCTTTTGAGGGGCAGCGGAGGAAAGGGGGGGGGATGACTCCAGCCTGATCGCTTGCCAACCGTTATTATTGATGACTTCGCTCAGAGGTGCTGCTTCAAAAGAACAGCGTACACGCTCGGGATCTCGGGCTTCGTAAAGCGTGGTTCGTTGCAGAGGCAGGCGACCTGCATTGCGAATCAGGGCCTCCAGATATTCGGGTGAAAACTCCTGGCCGTGTGTTGAACCGGCGGCGCGGGTAATACTTTCGTTCATCAGTGTGCCACCAAGATCATTGACACCGGCGTTGAGGCAAACCCTGACACCTTCCTTGCCAAGTTTTACCCAGGAAGCCTGTATATTGGGCAACAGTTTACCGAATACCAAGCGGGCGACCGCATGCATCAAGATGCATTCCCGAAAGGTTGGCCCCTTGCGGGCAATGCCCCGTTTGAACATGGGCGCTTCTTCGGCAACAAACGGCAGTGGCACAAATTCAGTGAAACCACCGGTTTTTGATTGAAGAGTGCGTATGGCAATCAGGTGGCGAGCCCAATGTTGATAGTTTTCGGTATGTCCGAACATGATGGTTGATGTTGTTCTGAATCCGGCGTTGTGAGCCGCCTCCATCACATCCAGCCACTGGGCAGTATTGATTTTATCAGGACAAATAATATCCCTGATTTCGTCGTCGAGAATTTCGGCCGCGGTGCCGGGCAGCGTGCCCAGGCCTGCTTCTTTAAGTTGCAGCAGAAAATCGCGAAGCGGAAGCCCCAGCGTTTGGGCGCCTTGCCAGATCTCCAGCGGTGAAAAAGCGTGAATGTGCATATCCGGGAGCACATCCTTGATACAGCGACAAACATTCAGGTAGTGACTGCCATCGTAATCGGGGTGGATGCCACCTTGTAGACAGACTTCACCGGCTCCGCGATCCCATGCTTCGATAGCCCGTCGCTGAATTTCATTGTAATCAATGTTATAGGGTGTGCCCCGCAATTCTTCGGAAGCCTTGCCTTTCGAAAAGGCACAGAATTTACACTTGAAATAGCAGATGTTGGTGTAGTTGATGTTGCGGTT
>JAGRJA010000472.1 GCA_020443005.1 Pseudomonadales bacterium | reverse complement strand
CGCTTTTCAGGCTTTATCAAGTGCGTCGGAGATATTGCCTATAATTTCTTGCTGTTTATCAATAGGCTCAACAACCGATGCCGAAACCTGCTTGGATACAAATACTGGTCTCTTTCCACTTTTATAAAAACGCGAGTTACCAATGCGGCACATGCGATTACTATTTTTGAACAGGCTGCTATCAACAAGGCAAGGAAGGAAGGTTATGACGGCATTGTCTGCGGACACATCCATCTTCCCAATATTATCAATCATCACGATATTATTTATTGTAATGATGGCGACTGGGTGGAAAATTGCACATCACTGGTTGAACGCAATGACGGGAAAATGGAGTTGTGGCACTGGTCAGATCGAAACCACTGCATGATGCAGCTGGACGAGAAAACTATCGAAAAAAAACTGCAACCAGATTCTTCACTAAAGAAAGCAAGTTGAATCTCCGGCAATAAAAAACAACTTAAAACCCGACCGAAAGGTATAGGTGGTGGTGATATAAACCTGAAGTTGCCAGCCAGTTTGTCGCACAAAACAAACCAGAGTTTTTACATGGAGTCAGAAACCCGTTAAAGCATCAACACGATCTATACCACCACCATAAAACGCATTTTCAAACTAGCAGGCAAAATTAGAATAATCTACCAAGTTTCTTCAAGGAATTGGAAAAAGTAAATGGGGTGGCTGACGGGGCTCGAACCCGCGACCACTGGAATCACAATCCAGGGCTCTACCAACTGAGCTACAGCCACCATCAAGAAAGGTACTGAGTGAGTAATGCTGTTGGAGATGGCACGCCCGACAGGACTCGAACCTGTAACCTACGGCTTAGAAGGCCGTTGCTCTATCCAGTTGAGCTACGGGCGCTCAGCTAATCCAGCGGGAGACTACTCCGCAAACAAGAGTGTAATGCGGAAACCTCACAACTGCGAGTGGTCGGGGTAGAGAGATTCGAACTCCCGACATCCTGCTCCCAAAGCAGGCGCGCTACCAGACTGCGCTATACCCCGTTTGCTTACTCACAACCAGACAAATAAATGCTCTGGCAAGGCCGCGCATAATACTGAGCAAGGATGCCATCGTCAATCGCTAACGCATTTTTTTCAGCAGTGCTTTCAGCCCCCGTATGGCAGATAAACCCTTGTCATCCGGGTAATTGCAGATGTATTTACCGGTAATATACGGCAAAATAGCCCATCCGAACCTATCAATAACGCACACAGGAAAGACCATGACAGGCAAGATTCTCGATGGAAAGCAGTTGGCAGCGGATACTGAAGCACAAATTCGTACCCGGGTAGAAAACCTGAAAGCTCGCTCAGGTGGTGAAACGCCTATTTTGGCAACCATACTGGTGGGTGATGATCCTGCTTCTGCCACCTATGTCAAAATGAAAGGCAACGCCTGTGAGCGCGTCGGTATGGGTAGCATCCGGGTTGAAATGCCCTCTTCCACCACAACAGAAGCATTGCTCGCCAAAATCAGCGAATTGAACAACAACCCCAATGTACACGGCATTCTGCTTCAACACCCCGTACCAGAACAGATTGACGAACGCGCCTGCTTTGATGCCATTGACCTGCAGAAAGATGTCGATGGCGTCACCTGTCTCGGCTTTGGCCGTATGGGCATGGGCGAAGAGGCCTACGGCTCGGCCACACCCGCCGGTATCATGCGTATTCTACAGGCCTACAACATTGATCTCAGTGGAAAGCACGCCGTGGTTGTCGGTCGCAGCCCGATTCTGGGCAAACCAATGGCATTGATGCTTCTGAATGCCAACTGCACCGTCACCATCTGTCATTCCCGCACACAGAATTTACCCGAATTCATCAAGCAGGCAGACATTGTTGTCGGAGCGGTAGGAAAACCGGAATTTATCAAGGCTGACTGGATAAAAGACGGCGCCGTTGTTGTGGATGCCGGCTACCACCCTGGCGGGGTTGGCGATATAGAACTTTCTGCCATCGTTGATCGCTGTAGCGCCTATACGCCTGTGCCTGGTGGCGTCGGCCCCATGACAATCAATACACTGATTCTGCAAACACTGGAAGCGGGCGAAAAAAAACTCGGAAAATAAACGGTCCACACTTCTTTGAAGTGAGGTTTCGGGCGAACAGGCTGTTCGCCCTGCACGCCCCTTTTTCAGAGAACATT
>JAGRJA010000471.1 GCA_020443005.1 Pseudomonadales bacterium | reverse complement strand
GTCGGGTATAACGGTATCCGCATTAATATGAGCATGAGGGATCAGCCGGAGAACGCGATTTTCCAGATCGCTACGAAAACCATTCATCACCGCCAGCACAACCAGTAAAGACAGCACACCCAGAATCATGCCAATCAGCGACGAAAGGGAGACAAATGAAAGGTAACGATTGCCCTTGCCGGCAAAAATGTAACGAAGGGCAACAAAAAATGGAAATGGTCGATTCATAGCGGCATTAAACAGCAATTTTGACGAGGGGTATAGCCGTTCACAAGATAAAGCATGCTATCATTTTGCCTTTATGACCAACACAAGAGGTGAACAATGCGAATTTTTCTAATCAGCCTTTTTATGCTTGTATCGATGGCAACACATGCCGAAACAATTACCGTGCCAATCGGCCAGCAAGGGATGGATAAAGCCAACATGGAAAGACCCGTAAAAGGCATGACCGATAAAGATGTCGTTGCAAAATTCGGAGAACCGCTATCCTGGTCGGAAGCTGTCGGCACCCCCCCCATCTCCAAATGGGTTTACCCGGAATATACAGTCTATTTCGAAGCCAACTATGTGATTCATACTGTCATGAACCCTTCCCAGACAGCTGAATAACAGCCTGCCCGACGATGAGCTTCGCAACAGGAAGGCGAGGCTCAATCAGGGTTGCCCATGCCAAAGGCCGATAAAAAACTATTACTTGCCAGCGTTATCGCACTGCTCATTCTGCTTTTTTTTGTTTTTGATCTGCATTATTTTCTGTCTATTGAATACCTCAAAATCAACCAGAACAGCATCATGCTCATAAGGGGAGAACAGCCCTTTTTGTTTGTTTGTCTTTTCATGCTCGTTTACATCTGCCTGACATCCCTGGCCATACCCAGTGCCGGCATTCTGGCACTTGCAGCTGGTGCTTTCTTCGGCGTGATTCAGGGTGCCCTGATCTCGTCCCTGTGTTGCACCATCGGCGCTGTATTGAACTTCTTGTGGTCCCGCTATCTTTTTAATGAGTGGATGCAGTCACATTTCAGGAAACATTTGAAAAAATTCAACCAGGGTATTGAAGAGGAAGGTGGTTTTTATCTTTTCAGTATAAGGTTAATCCCTGTTTTCCCCTTTTTTGTTATTAACATTCTGTCGGGGCTCACCAGAATTCATCTTCGCGATTTTGTACTTTCAACATTTTTCAGTATGCTGATTGTCACAGCCGTATTTGCCTATGCAGGAAAACAACTCTCCACCATTAGCACCGCGTCTGACATTCTCTCTGTGCCGGTTCTCTCTGCTTTTGCTGTAATAGGCCTTATGCCACTTTTATCCAAAAAGTTGATAGGGTTCTATAAAACACATTTCGGCCAATAAACAGGCATAGCGATGAATATTCTGATGAGTGATCGACAAGCTGGCCTTCAGATGAAACAGGTTTCATTTCATGAAAAGCTGGTTCAACACAACCTTCACATACAGAGACAATCAATAGAGGTTCTGCAACTCAATCTCGGCAAAAAATGCAATCTCGCCTGCCACCATTGTCATGTGGATGCCGGACCAAATCGCACGGAGCTGATGGCTCCTGACACTGTTGACAGGATACTCCACCTCATTGACAAGCAGCCCGAGATTCACACAGTCGATCTAACCGGGGGCGCACCCGAACTCAATCCCGAGTTTCGACACCTGGTTAGCGCCCTGCGGGCACGAAGAAAGCACATCATTGATCGCTGTAATCTAGCCATACTGCAGGAGCCGGATCAAAGCACACTCACCGGTTTCCTTGCCGAAAATACTGTACATATCGTCGCTTCACTGCCCTGCTATTCAGAAAACAATGTAGACATGCAACGAGGGAGAGGCACATTCCAAAGCAGCATTGAAGCACTACATGCTCTCAATGGTGCAGGTTATGGCATCAACAGCGAATTACAACTGGATCTGGTTTACAACCCGGTTGGCGCCACCCTGCCACCCGATCAGGTGCAGCTCGAAAAACGCTACAAGGAAAAGCTTCTGGAAGATTTTGGCATTCATTTCAATCGGCTGTTAACCATAACCAATATGCCCATCAATCGTTTTCTTCATGCACTGCAACGCGATGGAAAAGACCAGGAATACTGGCAGCTGCTAATTGAAAATTTCAACCCGAAAACCATCGGTCAGCTTATGTGCAAAAACCAGTTATCGATAGCCTGGGACGGTGAAATTTTTGATTGTGACTTTAACCAGATGCTGCAACTGGGCTGTCATGCCACAAAAACCAATGTTCATGATATAGAGCACTTTCAGGAACTGTGCGAGCTTAAAATAAGAACGGCAAACCATTGTTATGCTTGTACCGCTGGTTCCGGAAGTTCCTGTGGTGGCAGCCTTGACTAGCAATTCTTCACATAACGGCAAGTCAATATGAATAGAGATGAAGTTTACAAGCCCGATAAAATGCGCCAGAAAGTTGAAGACTACTATGGTAAAACACTGAAAGGCAGCCATGACCTTAAAACATCGGCATGCTGCCCTATAGATGCCATGCCTGAGTACCTGAAGCCATTCCTGTCGAATGTTCACCCCGAAGTTTCAGCGCGCTTTTATGGATGCGGCTCTCCCATTCCTTTCGCTATTGAGGGTTTGCGCGTTGTTGACATCGGTTGTGGCACGGGTCGCGACTGTTTTATCCTGTCACAAATGATTGGAAGCGGTGGAACGGTTATTGGTGTTGATATGACCGTTGAACAACTGGATATCACCAGAAAGTATGAAAAGTGGCACATCGACCGATTTCGCCTGAATACATCAAACCTGCAGTTCCGTCAGGGTTTTATTGAAGACCTGTCTTTCATTGAAGATAACGCTGTAGATGTTGTTGTTTCAAATTGCGTCATTAACCTTTCGGCAGATAAAACCGCCGTTTTTCGGGAAATTCACCGCATTCTCAAACCGGGTGGAGAATTGTTTTTTTCCGATGTGTTCAGCGACAGGCGTATACCACAAAATTTGGCTGAAGATAACATCATGCTGGGTGAATGCCTGGGAGGCGCTCTTTATAGAGAGGACTTCAGACGCATGATGGCATCGACGGGTTTTGAAGATGTTCGTTGTGTCCAACAGAGCCCGATTGAAATCACAGACCCCGATATTCAGGCAATGGCCGGAAACATTCGTTTCAACTCGGCAACAATACGAGCATTCAAGCTCACACTCGAAGACCGCTGTGAAGATTATGGTCAAATAGCCACTTACAACGGCGGCATGCGCTTCAGCGAACACCGTTTCATTCTCGATGATCATCATACCTTTTTCAAAGACAAGGCCCTGCCGGTTTGTGGCAACACAGCTGACATGCTCAGTCAAACACGCTATGCAAGTTACTTCACTGTGACTGAGCGTAAACAGCACTTTGGCCTGTTTGATTGCCACGATGGCAGTAGCAAACCGTCGCCTGCGTCAACCGGTGATTGTTGTTAACAACTTTTCTGCCAGTATCATGCCTTCGATCTCCATTATTATTCCGGTAGCTGAACATGAGTCTTGCCTTCTTGCGCTGCTTGAAGACCTGGCAAAGTATGCCCCCCATATTCACGAAGTCATCGTAGTGGGCACCAACGCATGCCCGCCCCCCACATTGAGTGCCAAAACTGATCATGAAAAGTCCCTTGATATTCGCTATCTTTCCAGCAACCGTGGTCGAGGATTGCAGATGAACACCGGCGCAGAACACGCCAAGGGAGACTATCTCTGGTTCCTTCATGCAGACTCGCGGGTCTCAGCTTCCAATATTAGCGAACTTGAAATGACACTGAAGAAAAAGCCCGATGCCCTGCTCTGCTTCAAACTCGCGTTTTATCCGGAAAATTCTCTACCACTCAAACTGAATGCCTTCGGTGCCAACATGCGAAGCTTCATCTTCGGTATTCCATTTGGCGATCAGGGTTTTTGTATTTCCAGACCACTGTTCGAAAAAACGGGGGCTTATCCCGTCTGTACCCCTTATGGAGAGGATCACCTGTATGTCTGGAAACTGAAAAAAATGGCCATACCCGTAAAGACACTTCAATCGACACTTCTTACCAGCGGCAGGAAATACATCGACAACGGATGGCTAATAACAACACTGTTACACCAATACCTTTGGCTAAAGCAGCTCGTGCAAGTATGTCGAATAAAATCAACAAAACGGCTGTAGTCGTTTTTGTAAAAACCCCCGGGCTTTCGCCTGTCAAGACGAGGCTGGCGAATACAATCGGCGAAGCTTCAGCTATAGCGTTTTACCTGCTTTCAATTGAAGCCATAAAATCCGTTCTCTCCCGCTTGCCGATTGATCGCTTCGAATGTTTCTGGGCAGTTACTGAGCAAAAGGCCCTGAAAAACCCGCTCTGGCGCGATTTCACCGCCTTGTACAGTGGAAACGACTCGCCGATCAATGCTGATATCGGTGTGCGTATGTCCGTGATTTACCACAAGCTGGAAAAACAATATCGCAATGTCGTTCTTCTCGGTGCTGATTGCCCGCAAATCACCGGTTTACAGATTGACAGGGCCCAGTCACTGAACCAACAGAACAACTGTACTGTTATTGGCCCAAGCAATGACGGCGGTTTTTATTTACTCTGCAGTCATGCAAGCATTAGTGATAATTGCTGGCAAAATACGACCTGGAGTAGCCCGGATACCCTGAGCGAATTCAGCAAGCACTTAAAAACACCCAACATGCTGTTAAACCCCTTAACAGACATAGATACTGTTCAAGATATTCCGAATGCCTGTCGTGAGTTTGCCGCGCTGGTGGATCAGGGTTTCAAATTGAGCAGCCAACAACAGCATGTGTTCAGCTGGCTCAAATCCTGCAACCCATCCGCTTATGCTGTAAAAAACCGCTAAATTCCTATAGAATCGCAGTCTTTTGAAAAGTTGTGGATACAAGGCCAATGAGCAATAAAAGTCTGGAAAACCTGAATGTTGCCTCTCAGGAAATTCTGATCACTCCGGCACAGTTAAAAAGTAAATCGCCGGCTTCATCGAATGTTACAGAAATCGTCAACAACGGCAGACAAACCGTACAGAATATTCTTGACGGCACTGACCATCGTTTACTCATCGTTGTAGGCCCCTGCTCAATACATGATGTTAAAGCGGCAAAAGAATATGCGCAAAAACTCAAAAAACTGTCCGATGAAGTTGCCGACACAATTTTTATTGTCATGCGGGTCTATTTTGAAAAGCCGCGCACAACGACCGGCTGGAAAGGCCTGATAAACGACCCTTATATCAACGATACTTTCAAGATTGAAGACGGCTTGCATATCGGGCGTCAGTTGCTGCTTGATATTGCCGAAATCGGCCTGCCTGCATCTACTGAAGCACTGGACCCGATATCTCCCCAATATCTGCAAGATCTGATTGTATGGTCTGCGATTGGAGCAAGAACAACTGAGTCCCAGACGCACCGTGAAATGTCGAGCGGTCTTTCATCCGCTGTTGGTTTCAAAAATGGAACAGACGGAGGCCTGACCGTTGCCATCAATGCCCTTAATTCGGTCAAACACCCGCATCGCTTTCTGGGCATCAATAATGAAGGTCAGGTCGCCATTATTACAACCAAGGGCAACCCCTATGCCCATATCGTTCTGCGTGGTGGTGACAACAAACCTAACTACGACTCCGTGAGCGTTTCGTTATGTGAACAAGCCCTGAAAAAAGCTGGAATCCCGGAAAATATCATGGTTGACACAAGCCATGCCAACTCGAATAAAAACCACGAACTGCAACCACTTGTTATAGACAATGTCACCAACCAGATTCTCGAAGGAAACAAGTCAATTATCGGTTTGATGATTGAAAGCAATTTGCATGCTGGCAACCAGAAAATACCGAATGACCTCGCTCAACTCGAATATGGTGTTTCGATTACCGATGCCTGTATTGACTGGGAAACGACAGAGAAAGCCCTGAAAGCAATGCATGCAAAATTAAAAGACATACTGCCGGGGCGTCGCAAAGGCTGACCCAATTCCAGCGAAACAGCCGAGTATAAAAAAGCCTCTGCAATTCAAGAATTGCAGAGGCTGTCTAAGAACACGCTCCGAACGAAATAATACGACTTTCAGCACATCACTCAAGCTGCTTAAGGTAGCAATCTCCGGTTTCTTCATCCACAGAGAAAACAATCTTTTTGAGTATCTGATCCTTCTCATAAGCGGTCTTTAATGTCTCGGCAAAAGTCTGGTCAAACAGAATAACATCCCACAGACATGTACCCGCTGCTATATCGGTATTCTCGAGAGAGAAAGCCCCCTGCGCTTCATCTACACCAAAACCGGCGTCTGAAAAATACTGAATCTTCTTGTTATTTTCGACACTCTCACTCGCATTGACCGATACACAGCCCGCCATAAACACGATGAAAACAAACGACCTCAACATAGATACCTCTCATCAATTCGACAACTTGCAAACATAACGCCCACCGGAACCAGCCAACATAAGAATACTTCTGGCGGGTTGATCAGTCAGGTAACCGAAAAACTTCACACCTTCCCCCGATAGACTTTTTTTGAAGTGTGCCAATGGCTCACGCTCATAATATGGAATCGCGTAACCCAATGGCCTACCGTCACTAAAAACATGGATGGAAGACGGCGCATATTCTGACATAAAAGCAGTATCAAGCGTAACTGAAAACTGTATAACAGCCGTTTCAACATGCGGAAATATCCTCACTTTACCCAAGCCCGGACAGATCGGCAGCTTTTTCAGATATTGCCCGGAGGGCAAGCCGCTTTCATACAGACGATAAGCAGGTTCAGACATCGGCCCAACACCATGATCTTTCATAAACTGGTATTCACGGTTGAAATTATGCCATTCGATACCTGCCCAATGCCTGGACTTGGTTGCCATGATCAAAGGCACCTTGTCGGAATAACCGAGGGTAAAAGCAAGGTGAGCCAAACGCACATTAGTGCCCATGGAATAAGCCTGCGAAGTTGACGGATATTGATACGCCACAAAGATAACAACGAAGACGGAAGTACACAGCACTATTTTTTTGCGTGCAAGAAATCCTGCGAAATTCAACCGCGAGAAAAAAACCCTGAATACAGATTCAGGCAAACTCAGCCACAAACAAAAAAAGGCACTCCAGAACATGACTACAATATTCTGGTAACGGGACGCATGATAATGTTCCGGACCATACCACCTGCCAAGTGCTATCTCGGCTGAAACGCCATAGCAAAAAAGCGCTAGTGCTGCAAAAAACACGCAGATTCGGGGAAACTGTTGCTTACGAACCAGATACAACCACCAAAACCGGGCCAAAAGCATTAATACGGGAACACTTAAAAAAGCGCCAGCAAAGGGGTGAAACTCACTTAGAGGGCTCGATAAAAAAAGTGCGGGGAAAAGAAAAAAAACGAATAAAAAAAGCAGCAATTCAAAAAAAGGTTTATCAAGGTCACTACTGTGCACACCTGACATCGCTGAAACATAACAAAGAATATAAATCGACGACACTGCAAAAACCAATGCAACGGTTTTCCATGAATACCCCTTTTTCAAAACCAGCACCAGCCATACTGGCCAAAAAGCCATACCGGCAAAATTACTCATCGTAGCCAGTAAACCAAAAAACAATGAAAGATAAAGCAGAGCGATGGAATGTTTGACCGGCAACAACAGCACAAAGAAACAGATCACAATAAAAAGACAACAAGTGAACCATTGCACATCAAAGGTGTGCAGAAAATTGAACATCAGCGTTGCACTAAATTGCAAAGCCAGAACAAAAGCAGACATAAGGTATTTTATCGGCCTTGACGACTCAGTGCGGCACTCCTTTGAATCTGTACCCTGCACCCAAATAGCCTTGAAAAAAAATACGGTTATGAATATCTGGCAAACAACCGAGGTCAGGAGAAGCAGGTGGTTATTACCAGCAAACCACTGATAATCGGCGACATAAAGCAGCTTCGGCACAACCAGACGATGCGCGCCCCCATAAAGCGCCCAAAGCTCCCCCCAATGCCATCTCGACTCAACTGCATCAATCAGAAATGGAAAAATTTCCCACATATCCCGAAAAGGCCCATGCCAGTAATTCAGGTAAAGGGTGTAACAGGTATTAATAACAACAAGCACAGAAACAAAAAGACAAACCCGTATCAGGGTTTCCTGAAATAGCCCGGTTTTTACACGCCAGAAATTTTTGTTGATGTCAGATGAGTTCAAAATCGGCATTCTGCAATGAAAAACAGATTATCAGGCAGAACACCATAATCGGCCAGCCCATTAAAGCGCATAGGGTAAAACATGGACGCTCCACACACAAAAAAACCGGCCTAAGCCGGTCTTTTTTGAACAAATGCCATTACAGCGCTGCGTCCAGTTCGGGAACAGCAGTAAACAGGTCTGCAACCAGACCATAATCAGCCACCTGAAAAATGGGCGCTTCCTCATCCTTGTTTATAGCAACAATAACCTTGGAATCTTTCATGCCCGCCAAATGCTGAATTGCACCCGAAATGCCTACAGCAACATACAGTTCAGGGGCAACGATTTTACCGGTTTGACCAACCTGCATGTCGTTGGGAACAAAACCCGCATCAACTGCAGCGCGAGATGCTCCCACAGCAGCACCGAGCTTGTCGGCAATACTTTCCAGCATTTTGAAGTTATCACCGTTCTGCATGCCACGACCACCAGAAATAACAATTTTGGCCGAGGTCAATTCAGGGCGATCACTTTTGGCAATTTCCTCGCCGACAAAACTGGAGATACCGGCATCATGAGCGGCAGCAACAGCTTCAACGGTAGCCGAACCACCTTCAGCAGCTACAGGGTCAAAAGCGGTTCCACGAACAGTAATGACCTTGATAGCATCAGAGGACTGTACAGTTGCAATCACATTGCCCGCATAGGTGGGCCGCTTGAATGTATCGGGACTTTCGACTGAAATAATTTCAGAAATCTGTGCCACATCCAGCAAAGCTGCCACACGGGGCAAAATATTTTTTCCGTTTGAAGTCGCTGATGCAAGAATATGGCTGTAGTTTTTTCCCAGTTCGGCAACCAGCAAACTGACATTTTCTGCCAGCTGGTTCGCATAGGCCGCATTATCAGCAACCAGCACCTTGCTTACACCTTCAGCTTTTGACGCCTGCTCAGCCACAGTGCCACAACCGGCACCGGCAACCAGCACTTCAATATCACCACCAACAGCCTTCGCTGCAGCAATCGTATTCAGGGTCGCACCCTTCAGGCTTGAGTTATCGTGTTCTGCTATAACAAGAATAGTCATTAGATCACCTTCGCTTCATTTTTCAGTTTGTCGACAAGCTCAGTCACATCAGCGACTTTGATACCGGCCTGTCTTTCTGCTGGGGGTTCAACCTTCACGGTTTTCAGACGCGGTGCCACATCGATACCGAGATCTGCCGGTGTTAATGTTTCCAGCGGCTTTTTCT
>JAGRJA010000470.1 GCA_020443005.1 Pseudomonadales bacterium | reverse complement strand
CTCAACTCTGTTTTTGCCTGGATGGATCGCCACTTCCCGGACCTGACACTGGCCAAAAAACACCCCTACATTGATTCGCGTGTAAGACAGGCCGAAACGGCTCTCGCCTGTTCAACAGCACCGACAGTATGCACGGTACTCGAGGTTCCCTGGGTTTTTGGCGCCATACCCGGGCGTGCCAACACCTTGTGGGCCGATCTTGTCAATTATGTTCGTGGTGCTACACCCCTGATTTCAAGCCGGGGCGGAGCCATGATGATTTCGGCTGCCACAACAGCCAGAGCGGTAAGAGGCGCCCTGTCACAAGAACACAGTATGCGCTTACCTGTTGGTGATGCTTACATGAGTTGGGAACAACTGCTGGAGGCCATTTGCAGGTACACCGGGCGAAAAGACACACGGGTGTCTCTTATTCCCGATGCGCTTTTTCGTGAAGTTTCCCGCACCGGTGGCTTTTTCAAGGCACTTGCGGGTATCGAATCCGGCCTTGAAATCCGTTATTTATCCGAATTGCTATTGAGTGAATGTCGCTTTGACCCCCACGAGTCCCGCTCGGTTTTGGGGTATCGCGGTGGCGACCTCGATGAGGCCATCGCATTAACAGTCAATAGCGTGCCCGAAAATGTTTATCTGAAGAACTGGCGAAAATACCTGAATTTTTTCTCGCCAAAAGTCTAGTACGCAGGAACCTGAGGTTTTTATCCACCAACAGACGCAGACATTCAGTGGCTGACAAGACAAGCCGGGCATCAACCCTCGATGGAATTCCCCACTCTTTCACGAATGTCAAAATCTCCTGACCTGAGAACAACGCAGGCCTGATCGGCATTTTTATTGCCGGGAAAGCACAGCCCACGCCAAAGATGAAAACCCGATTAACGAAGCGCAAAATCCAGCAATATCCCCAGAAAAATTACAGCGCCAACAAGGTTATTATTAAGAAAGGCCTTGAAACACAAGGGTTTTTCCCGGTTCCGAATCAAATACTGCTGATAACCAAACAAGGCTGCAGCCAGCACAAGCCCGAGATAATAAGGCCAGGTCAAGGCAAAGGTAGCACCTACACTCAACAACAGGCCCAGCATCAACAACTGACAAAGCCCGGTAATCAGTCTGTCTGCCTTGCCAAACAAAATGGCGGTCGACTTCACCCCTATTTTCAGGTCGTCATCACGATCAACCATGGCATAAAATGTGTCGTAAACCAGCGCCCAGATCACAACAGCCGCATACAGCAGCCAGCTTTGCTGGGGTACAGCGTTGCTTACAGCTGCCCAAACCATGGGTATGGCCCAGGCAAAAGCAGCCCCCAGTACAACTTGTGGCAAGTGGGTATAGCGCTTCATGAAGGGGTAGCTTGCAGCCAGTATCACACCACCAAACGATAACAAGACTGTAAGACGGTTGGTAAAACAGACCAGCACAAAAGCCAGCAGGCAAAGCACGGCAAACAAGCCCAAAGCCTCTTTTTCAGTAAGCTTTCCGGAAGTTAGCGGGCGGTGCTGCGTGCGTTCAACATGCAGGTCAATATGGCGGTCTGCGTAATCATTAATCACACAGCCTGCTGCCCGCATCAAAATACAGCCAAGCG